>JAEVZE010000210.1 GCA_023392395.1 Bacillota bacterium | reverse complement strand
GCCGAAGGCGGGCTTGCCGGAGGCATAGGCGGCGCGCACCATCGCCATGCCACCGGTGGAGATACACACGTCGCACTGCTTCATCACCTGGCCGGAGAGCTCCACCGTGGGCTCCTCGATGATCTGAACCAGCTTGTCGGGCGCGCCGAGCTTTGCGATGGCCTCCTTCATCAGCCGGACGGCCTCGAAAGAACTCTTCTTTGCGCGCGGGTGGTGGCAGATGATGATGGCGTTCAGCCCCTTGACGGCAAACATGGCGTTGCACATCGGGGTCACGATCGGGTTCGTGGTGGGAGTGACCGCGCCGACGACGCCCATCGGCTTTGCGACCTCGGTCAGGCCCAATTCCGGCAGATCGCGCAGGATGCCCACGCTTTTGCCGCCCTTCATGTCGTTCCAGAGAACCCGCGCCTTGCCCTGGTTTTTTTTGACCTTGTCTTCGTAGACGCCCATGCGCGTTTCATCGACGGCCAGTCGGGCGAGCGGCTGCGCGTTGTCGTAGATGGCCCGCGCTATCGCCCGGCACAGCGCGTCCGCCTGCTGTTGGCCGTATCCTTCGATCTGCCGCTGCGCCTCGCGTGCGTCCTCCACCAGCTTTTTCACATACAGCTCGGCTTCCATGGTTTATCTCCTCCCATCGAATCATCGACGTCCCGGATTTGCCGGACGGCCCCGCCCCGGACCTGCCGGGACGTGGAACTTCAATAGGCTTCCTTGGACGCGCCCGTCCCCTCGCAGATGGCTTTGACGCTGGAGTACCCGACGCCAAGCCGATCCGCGCCCATATCCAGAAACATCTTTGCGGTTTCATAGTCCCGGATGCCGCCGGACGGCTTGACCTTGACGCGACCCTTCGCCGCCTCGATCATGGCCGCCACGGCTTCCACCGTCGCGCCGCCGCCATTAAAACCCGTGGAGGTCTTCACGAAGTCGGCCCCGGCGCGCACGCAGATTTCCGTGCCGGTCCGGATCTGATCCAGGGTCAGCTGGCTCGTCTCAAAGATGACCTTGACGAGCGCGCCGCGCGCGTGCGCTTCCTGGGCGACGGCTTGCACCTCGCGCTGCACCGTGTCCCAGTCGCCGCCCCGCGCGCAGCCGTAGTTCATCACCATGTCAATTTCCACAGCGCCTTTTTCCGCGTAAATCCGGGCTGCCTCGCGCTTGGCTTCCAAGCCGCCGTAGCCGTAGGGGAAGTCCAGCACGCAGCTGACGAAGGTCTCGGTGCCTTCGCAGAGAGATTTTGCAAGATCGATATCGCAGCCGCGCACGCAGACGGTGCGCGAGCGGTACTTGATACAAAGTTCGATGGCCGCTCTCACCTCTTCTGGCGTCATGTCCGGCTTGAGAACGGCACTGTCCAGGGTTCGCGCAATGTCCATGGGATGCCTCCTTGTTTTACTTTGGTTGACTGGCGGCGCGTAGAAAGCCGTCCACCTCGTCGCCGGATGGCAGCGACGGCATGGAGCCCGGCCGCGACGCGGCCAGCGCCCCTGCGGCGTTGGCGTAGGCGATGGCTTCTCGGACGCCTTTGCCCCTGGCGAGGCTGATGGCGAGCGCGGCGTTAAAGGCGTCGCCCGCCGCGGTGGAATCGACCGCGTCGACGGCAAACGGCGGCACGAGGTAGGCATCCCGCCCGTCCGAACAATACGCGCCTTTGTCGCCCAGCGTCACGATCAGCCTGCGGACGCCCCGCGCGTGGAATTTCTCCGCGACCCGTGCGCACCACTCGTCCAAAGGAAGTTCCTCCCGGTACACGCTGGTGAAGAACTCGGCCTCGGTCTCGTTGGGCGTTACCCAGTCGCTGATTTCAAAAAACCGGTCCGGTACCTCGCAGGCGGGCGCGGGGTTCAGGATGATGGGCACGCCCGCGCCGTGGGCGATTTCAAGCGCCTTCCCGACGGCGTCCAGGTTGACCTGCAGCTGCGAGATGAGCGCGTCCGCGCCTTCGATGGCCGCGCGCATACCCTCCACCTCGTCCGGCGCGATGCGCTGATTGGCCAGCGGCGCGACGATGATCGCATTGCGCCCCTGGCGGTCGATGTGCACGCAGTCGGTGCCTGTGGGCGCTTCCGGGTCGATGAGTACGCCTTTGGTATCGACGCCGTTCTCCCGGAGTTTAGTCAACAGGAACCGCCCGCGCTCGTCGTCCCCCACCTTGCCCAGCATCAGGGCCAACGCGCCCAGGCGGCTCAGGGCCACCGCCTGATTGCCGCCCTTGCCGCCCGCGTAGAAGCCGTTGCGGTAGCCGGTCACGGTCTCGCCGACGCGCGGAAGGCGGTCCGCCCAGATGAAGCAGTCGTACAGCAGGTCGCCAAAGACCGCGATGCGCGGCGCGTCCATCGTTTATTTCCCCTCCAGCCGTTTCTTCGTGTAGTTCTCGTCCGCATACCGGACGGAGGTTCCCCAGGCGTTTTTGCGCGCGAAGAACACGCCGTTGAGCTCCTGGCGCGGCCAGAAGGTGAACAGCTTGAACGGCTTGTCGCTAGCGGTATTGTCGATCCAGTGGAACACGTGGGGCGGGATCACGATGATGTCGCCGTTTTTGACCGGAATGCGGTCGTCGTCCAGCCACACGTAGGTGTTTTTTGCGCAGTCCACCATGTAGT
>JAEVZE010000188.1 GCA_023392395.1 Bacillota bacterium | reverse complement strand
CGTTCACCGGACGGCAGCCGTTGGCGATGGTCTGCAGGAAGCCCGCGTAGTCCTGACCCTGCAGGTACTCGCTGGCAAGGCCCGCGGCGCTGGAGGGCAGCTTGCCGCTCTCCTGCCAGAAGCGCATCTCGGCGTCGTTGGTGGCATAGAACTTGCAGTACTCAACGGCGGCCTTCTTCTGCTCCTCGGTGGCGTTCTTCGAAAGCGCGTAGCCTTCGGTGTTCATCATCGAGCCGGGCTCATTGCCGGGCATCGGGAAGGTGCCGACCTTGCCCTTGAGATCCGGCGCGGCGGCATAGGTGACGCCCATCGCGTTGCCGCCGGAGACCATCATGCTGGTGAAGCCCATCGCGAAGTAGTTTGCGGCGGTCGGGTAGGTGACTTCGGTGATGCCTTCCGGCACGACCTTGTGCACGTTGTTCATGTCGGTCCAGAAGGTGAAGGCCTTCAGGAATTCCGGCGTATCGATGTCGGTCTTCCACGCGTCGCCGTCCTTGTAGACGACCTTCAGTCCGTTGCTCCACAGGTAGGACATGAAGCGGGACTGACCGGAGCTGTTGTTGGAGCCGACCATCGAGAAGCCCCACTCATCAGCCTTGCCATCGTTGTTGGTGTCCTTGGTCAGCGCCTGGGAAGCGGCCAGGAACTCATCCCACGTCTTGGGGATCGTCAGGCCCGCTTCTTCAAAGCGGTCGATGCGGTAGAGCACCGCCAGGGGCTGAAGATCGATGGGGTAGTAGGCCATGATGCCGCCCACCTGGCAGCCGTCGACGACGCCGTTGCCGAACGCCGCGAGCTCATCGGCCGACAGGTACTTGGACATGTCCTCAACCAGACCGATGTCGACGAGGCTGGGGGCCTGGTCGGCGCTGGTGTAGAACAGCGTCGGGAGATCATCCGGCGTGGTCGCCATCGCGGCAAGCTTCGCGTAGATGTCGTTGCTGCTGACCGCGGTCACTTCCACCTTGATGCCCGGGTTGGCGGCCATGAACTTCTCGGCGTACTCATAGGAGTACTTGCCATACGGATCCTCGCCTGCGTAAGCGCACCATACCGAAATCGTCACCGGGTTGGCTTCCGCGGAGGCGACACTCAGCATGGAAAACGCCATCATCAATCCCAAGACTAGAGCCAGGAACTTTTTCACGTGGAAACTCCTCCTTTTGCAGTCGCGCCTTTGGGCGAGGCAGCCGGTGGACGCCCGCTCCCGTGGAACGCCTGTCCGCCCGCCTTGGCCGAAGACATACGCATCTATCCATCAACGCCTCAAAGGGCGTTCCAGGATCGCTTTCACATCGCCGCCGTGCCCGGCGACTTTTGCCTCGGAGATCGTCACCGAACGCAATCCGGCGGCGCATCCGATGCCGAGCGCAATTTCAATATTATATCAAATCCTGATCAAAGTCAATATTGTATCAAATATCATATATTGAATCATCGCAACCGACCGGCTCCGGCGGCTCTATCGTGCTTCTTTTCTTAAGCGCTCCGGAAGGTTCTAAGCTTCGCCGAAAATTCGCCGCATGGTGGGCAGGCGTGAATTGTCCGCATGGACCATGTACGCCTGGCGGCACGCCTGCAAGTCGCGCGCCTCATAGGCTTCGACGATGGCCCTGTGCTCCTGATAGGATTCGCGCAGCCGCTCGACCGACGCGAGCACGACCCCGTGCTCACGCGAGATCAGGCGCGCGATGGAGCGGTAGTCATGGATCAGCTCCAGCGCCTGGTCGTTCCGGCTGAACTGCTCCAGCTTCTGATGAAACTGATCGTTCAGGTCCTGATACTTTTCCCAGATCAGTTCCATCGTCTGCAGCGCGCCGATCCGCTTGTTGATTTCGGTCACTTCACGGCACAGGCTTTCAGACCAGTTCTCCATCGTGCTTTCGATCATCAGCATCTCCAGCGCGTTCAGAATGCGATAGATGTTTTCGAAGAACTGACGGTCGATGGTGCAGACCGTGGCGCCCTTATAAGGGGACAGCTTGATCAGCTTTTCGCCACTGAGCACATTGAACGCTTCCCGCACCGGAATCGGGCTGGTGTCGTACCGCTCGGCGATGGAGCGCACGGTGATGTGGCTTCCCACCGGAAACACACGGGTAATGATGTCCGCTCTGAGCTGATCGACGACCTGCCTGGAAAGCGTTTTTCTGGTGACCGCTCCGTTCATGCGCTACGCCCCGATCTCAATTTGATCAAATCCCAGGGCATTATAGCACAGAATGGGGTGTTGTGACAACCATCCTACTCCCGGTCAATTTGTACCATCAGTTCCACTTCCACCGGGATGTTGCCCGGAAGCACATTGACGCCGATGGCGCTGCGGGACGGGCAGCCGATTTCGTCGCCGAATATGTCCATCAGCAGGCGGCTGGCGCCGTTGGCGACGGCCGGTTGCTGGTAAAAGTCGCTTTGGCTTGCGACGAAGGCGAGCATCTTGACGACGCTGGTGATTTTGTCCAGTGTGCCAAGGTCGCGCTTCAGGATCGAAAGCGCGTTCCGGATGCAGTTCGCGGCCGCTTCTTGGCCTTCCTCAATCGTCAGTTCGCCCAATTTACCTTTGAAAAAGGGTTTGTCAGGAAGATCCGGCCCGCAGCCCGATACGCACAGCATATTGGAAAAGCCCTTTGTTTGTACGTACAACCCCGCTCTTCCAGGGGGCTCGGGGAGATTGATGCCCAGCGCCTCCAGGCGATTTTCGATCTTTCCCACGGGTTTCACCTCTTTTGTAGTTCATTTACCTGGTCGCATACCGCGAGCGCAACGGCTTTGATCTCACCTTCCGACAGGTTGTACGCGTTTAGGAACATCTCGTTGTCCAGCATGCCGAATTCCGGCGGATAAACGCCCACGTCGATGGGTTTCGGCAACGCGCGGGTGCGCTCGTTGACCGCTCTTGCGGAGATGCCTTCAGGCAGCGTAACGATCAAAAGCGGCTGCTCCGTTCCCAGGCGGCCATGGGGCACAATGCGCGCTGCAACCGGCGCGCCGGCTGTGAGCATGTCGCGCAGATTTTCCAACATGGCCTGCTGGCGCTCATAGCGACCCGTGTCCGAGACAAACAACTCCAGCGCCGTGATGAACCCGGCCAGCTCCTCCTTGCCGGTCTTGAAAGCCCGGCCGATTCTCGGGTTGGGGCACGCGCTCATTCTGCATCCGGCAATCAGATCCTTCCGGCCGACGACAAGGCCCGTCGATTGCGGACCGCGGATGTGCTTCCCTCCGCTGAAAATGGCAAGATCCGCCCCCAGTTCCCGTGTGTAGTGCCAGAGGTTCGAGGCGGGCGGAAGCTGCGCCGCGGCGTCGACGACAACGGTCAGCCCGGCCGCCTTGAGTTTTGAAATCGCGTCCTCGCAGGGGGGCACGTCTTTTTCATAAAGCGATCCCGCGAACAGGAACGCCGCCGCGCACCGGTCGTCCGCCGCTTCGATCATTGCCTCCACGGTCGGCTTGACGGGAACGATGGTTGCGCCGGACATTGCGGTCAACCGCCAGTAGGGAATCATCTCCCGGTACGCGCCGTCAAAGATCAGAATGCGATTTTTCGGAAAGTCCCCGGCAAACGGCACCCGATCGTGGAGCGATTCGTTCGTGCCGCACATGCAGCTCACCGCGCTCAGCACCACGCCCGCGGCCGCGCCGCTGGTGACAAAGGCCGCCTCGTTTCGGGTAATCGCTGCCGCGCGCGCGCACACCGCGTCCATGAGCTTCCCCATATCCACGAAGCCGCGCCCGGCCTGACGCATTGCCTCAAGGGTTTCCTCCGCCATCAGCGATCCGCCCAGGTTAGTGTAGGTTTCGCTTGCGTTGACAAGCGTTGTAAGGCCCATTCTCTCATAAAAGTCCATACGCCGCTCCTACCGGGGATTCATTGCCGCGCTTCACGGCGCGCCCGCTCAGTTCGCCTGTCAGCGTGCCCTCGCGCATGACGGGAAGCCCGTTGACAAACAGGGTGACCACGCCCTCGGGCTTTCTGCGGGAGAAGCCCTCGTCGGCTCCATCCTCTATCCGGTCGTAGTCCATCAGGCACACATCCGCCTTTTTACCGGGCAGAAGCACGCCGCGGTCATTTAAATGATAAATTTCCGCCGGTTTCCCGGAAAGTTTGCGAATCACCGTCTCCATGGGCACGCCGCGCTTTCGCATTTGCGAAATGATCCGCGCGAACGCGCCACTGGTGCGCGGGTGCGAAAGGCCGCCGGATGGGATGGAATCGCTGCCGATGGTGTAGCGATCGTCCAGGAACAGACGGTACTGGTCGTCGTAAAGCTTTTCCTGCAACTCCGCCGTCTTGAATTCGACGCCATTGAAGCCGACCTCCAGCCGGTTTTCGATCAGCAGGCGCACCACCGTCTCGCACGGCGTCTCGCCGTGCTCCCGCGCGATCTCGTCGATGGTCCTGCTCCGGTCAGGGCTGTAGGGATCGCGGGTCAGGTAGATCCTGCCGGTCGCGCCGTTCGGGAAGAAGAAGCCGTAGCGGTGTTCCAGATCCTTCATCAGCTTCGGGCGAAGCGACTTGGATTCGAGCCGCTTCAGAATTTCGTCCGGCCCGCCTTCCTGCGCCCAGTCAGGCACCACCGCCAGCACCAGTCCGGAGCCGACCAGATACGGGTAGAATTCAAACGTAACTTCCGCCCCGGCGCGTATGGCGCGCTCAAACGGCGCGGTGGCATCGGTATATGGCTCAAATCCGCCGGTGCGGTGGTGCAGCATGTTGGTGCGAACCAGCGTTTCTTCCGCCACCCGAGCGATTTCGTCCATCGGTTTGAAGTCGGGGTTGTTGACATCCAACCGCATGTGCACGCAGAACAGCCCGTCGCGCTTTTTCACGGCGCGGCATAGCGCAATCAGCTCCTGCGTGTCGCTGTACCCGCCGGGATAGTAGCTCAGGCCCACCGACAGGCCCAGCGCGCCGTCCAGAAGAGCGCCGTCCAGCGCCGAAAGTGCTTTTTCGAGTCGCTCCCCCGTCAGCGGGAGGTTCTGATACCCGCAGGCGATCTGTCGAACCGCGTTGTGCGAGGCCATCGCGCCCACGTTGACCGCGCAGCCGTCCAAAAGGTTTAGAAACTCGGAGAAGCTCGTCCACCTCGGACAGTATCCGGGCAGGCGGCCGAAAATGCCGGAATTCATTTGAATGGCGTTTTCAAGGTCGTCCGCTTCGATCGGCGCAAAGCCCAGCCCGCACTGGCCCGTCACCATCGTTGAAATCCCCTGGTACAGCGCGTTTGGCTGCTGGCGGTTTTGCATCAGGGAGAGCTCTGCGTGCGTGTGCGCGTCGATCAGTCCCGGCGTCACAACAAGCCCGTGAGCGTCGATCTTCCAGATACCCTCCGGGGCGTCCACGCGCCCGACGGCGGCGATTTCGTCGCGCCGGATCAAGATGTCTCCCCGATATGGCGGCCTACCGGTGCCGTCGACAATCAAGCCGCCGTGAATCAGACAATCCATTTACTCATCCCCTTGCGGGTTTTCCGGCTTTTCGCCGTCTCTCAGCTTGTCAAGCGTCGCGTAGAGCGTGTACTTGGAAATGCCCAGAAATTCACAAACGCGCTCGCCGGATCTGGTGATGAGAAACGCGCCGCGCTTGTCAAGGTGCGAAATGAAGTTGATCCTGTCTTCCTTGTTCATGTCGGCCGCACTCTTCCCCACCAGCCGTTCGCCCTCTTCCAGCAGGTATTCGAGCAACTGCTTGACGTCCTTGGCGAACACCTCGGGCGTTTTGCCCGCCTTGTCAAGGTTCATGTTGTTCATCTCATGAAGGTGCTGTTCATATTTGACGGATTGGGTGATGTCGGTATTGACGCAAAGCGCCCCCACCACCCGGCCGGTGTCATCCCGCATGTACATGGACGAGGAGCGCAGGATCTTGGCGTCCGTCGTGTAGGTGATATAGTTGTAACGCTCGCCGTCCACCACCGTGCCGCGCAGCACTTCAAGACCCAGGTTGCTGCCGCAGTCCCCCACCCGGCGTCCCGTAATGTGCCCGTTGCGGATGTCGACGATGGTCTTGTCGTAATCACCGGTCAGATCGTGCAGCACGATCTCATAATTGTACCCCAGGTGCTGTTCCATAAGATCCATGATCTGCTTGAGAAAAGCCCGTTGCTCTCCGATGGAATTCACGGACGTCACCGCCTTACTTGTTTTTATATTATCATACTTTTTTTCTGATTACAATCACGCGCAGACCACATGTTGTAAATATATCGTAAACTTCAACCAGAAAATTGTGATTTCCGGTTGGTTTCTCTAAAATATTTTTTGCCATAGGTGAGAGGAAATCAATGGGAAAAACAGAATAGAGGGAATTGTTAACTCGTCCTTCTTACCCGAACAGGTTGACGAGAAAGCCGGCAGTCAGCGAAAAGCCGAGCGTGTAGAATAGGTAGAGCGCGAACCGCCTGCCGCCCAGTACGATCTTGACCGCGCCCAGGTTGGTAATCTTGGTGGCGGGGCCGGTGATCATAAAGGCGGAGGCCGCGCCAAGGCTCATGCCGTTTTGAAGCCATTCCGCAATCAAGGGGATCGTGCCGCCGCCGCACATGTACAGCGGCACGCCCATTGCCGCCGCCAGCAGCACACCAAACCCCCGCTGACTGCCGAACAACCCCGCCACCGCGCCCGCCGGAACATAGCGCTGGTACAGCGCCGTGAGCAGGATGCCCGCGAGAAACCACGGCCCCGTCGCGCGAACGTTCCGCCAAATGTTTTTGGCCAGCCGCATCAGGATGTTGGGATCGATGTCGCGGTTATTCGCCTCCGAAAATCCGGAGAAGTCGAAGAAGGGCCTGTCCCGATAAAAGGCGCGCACCAGAAGCCCCGCGGCGATCCCGCACAGGAAACAGGAGAAAAAGCGAATCAGGAGCGCGGTCTGTCCAAGGGCCGCGCTGTAGATGAGAAGCTGCGGGTTGAGCAGGATGGAGCTCATCATGAACGCGGCCAACAGATCGTCCCGCACGCCCTTTGCCGAAAAGGACGCTGCGATGGGGATGGTGCCGTACATGCACAGCGGGGACGCGATCCCTAGAAGACTCGCGGGAATCAAGCCCAGAACGCTTAGCTTCTTCCCGCTCATGGCGGCAAAGGCCCGGTGGATCCGCGCCTTGCCGAACACGGAGACCACCGAGCCGATCAAAATGCCCAGCGCCCAGTAGGGCAGAATCTGCTGAAGCTGGACGCTGACGTAGTACGCAAGATAGATGAACTCCCGCCGAAGGACACTAGCCATCGATGCTGACCAGATTGTAGGCCCGGCTGCCCAGGCCGATCTCCTCCGCGTGCTCCAGCGTGTGGATGCCGTTGCGGGATTCGATGCGCTGGATCAAATCCTTGCCATCCGGCGCGCTGTAGACCAAATCGACGCACGCCTGGTCCAGCGCTACCGGATCGAGGGAGGCCAGAATGCCGATGTCCGCCATTGTGGGTTCGGCGGGGTGACTGTCGCAGTCGCAGTCAACCGACAGGTTGTTCATCACGCTGATGTAGAGAATTTTGTCGCCCCGGTCGTCCGCAACCGCCTTCGCGGCTTCGGCCATGGACTCCAGGAAGTCGTCCTGCGGCGTGCCCATGCCAAAGCCGGTGGTGGATTTGCCCGCGCTATGGATCAAGCTTTTGCCCATCGAGGACGCGATGCCGATGGACATGTTCTTGATCGCCCCGCCAAAGCCGCCCATCGCGTGGCCCTTGAAGTGAGACAGCACGACGAAGAAGTCGTAGTTCGCGTAATGAGATCCTACCACATCCTCCTTCAGGTGCGTCCCGCCGGCGAGCGGCAGGCTCATGGTGCCGTCCCCGTCCATGATGTCCACGTTCGCGATGGCGGTGAAGCCGTGATCCTCGGCCACCTGATAGTGCATGGCGGTCTCCATGCGGGATCCGCCGTAGGCGGTATTGCACTCCACAATGGTGCCGTTCACCGACTGCACCAGGCCCTTGATGAGGTCGGGCGAGAGATAGTTTTCGCCGCCGGGCTCGCCGGTGGAGATCTTGACGGCGACGCTCCCTGTCGCCTCCCGGCCCAGCGCCTTGTAGATGTCCATCAGCGCCTCGGGGGTGATCTTCGTGGTCATGTACACAGCGGGTACGCCCGACGTGGCGGACGGCTCCGCCGCTTCCGCAAGCCCCGCAATGGGCGCGACGCAGAGCGCAAGCATCAGTGCGATGAACTTCTTCATGATGATCTCTCCTCCATATGAATCCTTGTGACGCTATGTTGAGCATATCACCTGGAGTAGGCTCCAAGTCAAGGGGTTTCTGAAAAAAGTGATGCCCGCCGCCCTCCTATTCTAGTGAGAAACGCTTGACATGGAGCGCACTCCAGGTGGTATGATGCCACCAAAGCATTTTGCGGAGGGATGAACATGCGGTACAGGGCGCTGGGGAAAACGGGGCTCAAGGTCAGCGAGATCGGCATGGGCTGCGAGGGGCTGCTGGAGGACAATTGCGGGATGGCCGCGAAGCTCCTGGACGAAGCGCAGGCGCTGGGCGTCAACTGCATCGACCTGTACAGTTCGAACCCCGCGCTCCGCAGCGCGCTGGGCGCGGCGCTCAAGGGGCGCCGGGACGCTTTTCTTCTGCAGGCGCACCTGTGCTCCGCGTGGAAGAACGGACAATACAAGCGCACCAGGGATCTGCAGGAAACGCAGGAGGCCTTCGAAGACCTGCTCACGCGCCTAGGCACGGACAGCGTCGAAATCGGCATGATCCACTACTCGGACGCGCTGGACGATTGGCGCGAAATCGAGCAGGGCCCAATCCTGCGCTACGCGAAGGAGCTCAAGGCGGCGGGAAAGATCGGGCACATCGGCCTCAGCAGCCACAACCCGGAGGTGGCGCTGGAGGCGGTGAAAAGCGGATCCATCGAAGTCCTCATGTTCAGCGTCAATCCGCTGTACGACCTGCTGCCCGGAAGCGAGGACTGCCAGGACCTGTGGCGGGACGAAAGCTATATAGCCCCGCTCCTCAACATAGACCCGGAGCGGGAGGCGCTGTACGAAACCTGTGAGCGGCTGGGCGTAGGCATTACGGTGATGAAGGCTTTCGGCGGCGGCGACCTTCTGAGCGATTCCCTCTCCCCTGCTGGCCGCGCGCTCACCAGCGCCCAGCTGATTCACTACGCGCTGACCAGGCCCGCGGTCGCCACGGTGCTGGCAGGTGCGCACAGCGCCCAGCAGCTTCAAGACAGCACCCGTTACGAGGATGCCTCCGAAGAGGAAAAGGACTACGCCGCCGCGCTTGCGGGGTTGCCCGCCGCAAGCTGGCGGGGCCGCTGCATGTACTGCGGCCACTGCGCGCCATGCCCAGCGGGCATTGACATCGCCACCGTCACGAAGTTCTTAAACCTCTCCATCGCGCAGGGAGACGCGCCCGAAACCGTCCGGGAGCACTACGCGCTGCTTTCGCGCACCGCCGCGGATTGCGTCCAGTGCGGCGCATGCGAAGCGCGCTGTCCCTTTAAAGTACCGGTCCGGGAGAATATGCGCTTTGCGCAAATGCTGTTTGGAATGTAAGCGTAAAAATCCGAAGCGCCGCACGGCCATTGAAGCCGCGCGGCGCTCAAAGTATCAGCAGACAGATCGAATTTCTCCGCAACCTCGGCAATGGTCATGAAGTCACTTTCCTCACAGGATCAGATCGCCAAATCCCCTATCCAGCGCCGGATGTCCGCTTCCGCGCGTCCTACCGCCCCGCCCTGTATGGCCAACCCTTTCAGCACCTTGCTCCCCGGACAGGCGGCCGCGATGTCCCGTGCACTGCGCCCCAGTCCGCTGCCTTCATGGGTGCAGAACGGCGCGATCCGTTTCCCGGAGAAATCATAGGACTCCAGGAACGTGAAAACCGGCATCGGCATCGTGCCCCACCAATTCGGATAGCCGATGAATATGTTGTCGTACGAGTCCATATCCGCCACCGCGCCGGCGACCCCTGGG
>JAEVZE010000167.1 GCA_023392395.1 Bacillota bacterium | reverse complement strand
ACCTGGCGGCGCTGGGCACGGTGGCCGACGTGGTGCCGCTGACGGGTGAAAACCGGGCGATCACCTGGCTGGGTATCCAGCGGATGAACGCCGATCCCCGCCCGGGCATCGCCTCCCTGATGGAGGCCGCGGGCGTGGCAAAGGGCGCGGTCACGGCAGGCAAAATCGCCTTTCAACTGGCGCCCCGGCTCAACGCGGGGGGCCGGGTGGGCGACGCGGTCCGGTCATTGCGCCTTCTGGCCGCGCAAACAAAGGAAGAAGCCGACCCGCTGGCCCGAGAACTGGAAGTGGAAAATACCGAGCGAAAGAGGCTTGAGGCCGAGATCCTCTCGGGCGCGGAGTCGCAGCTTCAGGACTTTGACTTCGCTTCCCGCCGCGCCATCGTGCTGGCGGGCGAGGGCTGGAACACGGGCGTTCTGGGGCTGGCGGCGTCCCGGCTGGTGGAACGGTACAACCTGCCCACAGTGCTGATGCGCCGGGAGGGAGACACGCTGCACGGCTCCTGCCGCTCGATCCCTGGCATTGACATCTTTCTGGCGCTGTCGGAAGTGTCCAGCTTTTTGACCCGCTTCGGCGGCCACAGCCAGGCGGCGGGACTGACGCTCCCGGCGGACCGCCTGGAAGCGTTTGCGCATGCGCTGGATGAGACGATCTCGCGCGCGACAGACCCGGAATGCTTCGTGCCCTCCGCCCGGTACGACATGGCGCTGCCGCTTTCCGCGCTGGATGAAACCTTTGTGCGTTCGCTGTCGCTTTTTGAGCCCACCGGCTTTGGGAACCCCGCGCCTGTGTTTCTGACGGAGGCGAGCGTTGTCAGCCGCGAGGCGGTGGGCGCGGGCGGCGCGCACCTCAGGCTCCGGCTGGAGGAGGGCGGAAAGAGTCTACCCGGCGTTGCTTTCTCGATGGGCGGACAGGCAAAAACCCTGCCGGAGCGCGTGCGGGCTTTGTATGCGCCGCAGATGGGCCGCTTCAACGGGCGGGAATATCTGGAATGCCAGGTCAAGGCGATCGGGCAGGCGAGCTATCTCGACGCTTTTCTCGCCGCCATGCCGGATTTTGACGGGCTGTTCCAAACGTTCTTAACAAACAGGCTCTATAATAAGGCATACTCTGTACCATACGTGGGCTTTTTTGACGGATTCGAGGCGATTTTCGAGCGCTTGATCCGCTCGCCGAGGGGCGCGCTGGTCGTATCCGCGAAACGCGAGGCAGCGCAGGCGTTCCTCAAGGCAGCCCAGCGGGAAGCGCCCGACCGGATGGACGTGCTTATGGGCGGTTATCCGGGAGATCCGCGCGCGTTCAACGCGTTCTGCCTTCTGCCGCCGGGCCCGCCGCCCTTAGGCTACGACCGGGTCTTCAGCTTGGACGCGCCCGGCGCGTTCTGGGGATATCCGGTTTTGGAGCCCGAAAAACCCGCGACGCTTGCTTTGAAGCTTCCAGATGTGGACGAACTGCGCGCGATCTATGTCGCGGCATGGGATCTGATGCGCAGGCCCAACATGGCGAGATTGCTGAAGGAAAATCTGAAGGATCTCGCGATAGACGCAAATTTACCGGCCAACTGCGTATTTGCCGGCCTTCAAGTTCTGACCGACATGAACCTGATCGAGCTCCACGAGGCGCCGCCCTTTTTACGCCCGGTGCCAAGGCGCAAGGTCGATCCGCTTGACAACCCCGTGTTTCAATGGATGCGGCAATTGTCTCAATGGGGAGGTGAACCGCTTGATGAACGAAGGAACCCAGCCTGACACAAATCCGGACATGGCCCAAAACGCCGCCCCGGATGCAAATAGCGCGCCCCAGGCCGAAGACGGTACTGCGGCCTGTTCGGCAATGTCTGGGGCTGCTACCTGCCCCATCATGTCTCAGGATGCCCCGGCGATCAAGCCGGAGGGCGTGGACGCTGTCAATCTGGAGGAGCAGGATCCGCAGCTCAGCGCTCTCCTGGCCAAGATGCGCCATTTCCACCCCAACGAGGATTTGTCGCTGGTGGAACGCGCCTACGCCTACGCGCAGGAACGCCACGCCGGTCAGAAGCGCAAGAGCGGCAAGCCCTACTTCACCCATCCCTACCGCGTCGCCGACATCCTGGCGGACCTCATGTTGGACGCCACCACCGTGGCCGCGGGCCTTCTGCACGACACCGTGGAGGACTGCGAGGACTGCGACATCCACACCATCGAACAATTGTTCGGTCCGGAGGTCGCGCAGCTGGTGGACGGCGTCACCAAGCTGAGCCGGCTGGATCTTGCCTCCCGTGAAGAGCAGCAGGCCGAAAGCCTGCGCAAGATGTTCTTTGCCATGGCCAAGGACATCCGCGTGGTGCTGATCAAGCTGGCCGACCGGCTGCACAACATGCGAACTTTGAAGTTCCAGGACCCGAAGCGCCAGCAGCGCATCGCGAGAGAGACGCTGGACGTATACTCTCCGCTGGCGCACCGCCTGGGCATGAGCGCCATCAAATGGGAATTGGAAGACCTGTCGCTTCGGTACATTGATCCGGAAGGCTACTACGACCTGGTCGAAAAGGTCGGTATGAAGCGCGAAGAGCGCGAGAAGTCCATCCGAAACGTCATCGACACGCTGTTTGAGAAGCTGAACGAGCAGGGCATCACGGCCGAAATCGACGGCCGGCCCAAGCATTTCTACTCTATCTACCGGAAGATGAAATCGCAGAACAAGACCTTCGATCAGATCTACGATCTGATCGCCGTTCGCGTGATCGTCGAAACCATTCAGGACTGTTACGCCGCGCTGGGCGTGGTGCACACGCTGTGGACGCAGGTGCCCAACAGGTTCAAAGACTATATTTCCATGCCCAAGCCCAACATGTACCAGTCGCTGCACACCACGGTGGTGGGCATGGGCGGTATGCCGTTTGAAGTGCAAATTCGTACCCGCGAGATGCACCGCACCGCCGAGTTTGGCATCGCGGCCCACTGGCGCTACAAAGAGGGCAAGCAGGCCGACGCGCTGGACGACAAACTGTATTGGCTCCGCCAGATTTTGGACTGGCAGAACGAAACGCGCGACCCCGGCGAGTTTATGGACGCGCTGAAGGTCGATCTTTTTTCGGACGAAGTCTTCGTGTTCACGCCCAAGGGCGACGTGGTTTCGATGCCCAGAGGCGCGACGCCCGTAGACTTTGCGTACTCCATCCACACCGCCGTCGGCAACAAGTGCGTGGGCGCAAAGGTCAACGGCCGCATCGTGCCGCTGTCCACGGAACTTGAGTCCGGCGACTTCGTGGAGATCATGACCTCCTCCGCCTCCCACGGCCCGTCCAGGGACTGGCTGCAGCTTGTGAAAACCTCCGAGGCCCGCAGCAAAATCCGGGCCTGGTTCAAGCACGAGTTCAAAGACGAAAACATGGTCAAAGGCCGCGACATGCTGGAGAAAGAGGCCAAGCGCCTGGGCTTCCAGTGGCCGCAGCTCAACAAGACGGAATTTCTGGAGCCGATCTACAAGCGCTACACGCTGTCCTCGCTGGACGATCTGTACGTGACGGTGGGCTTTGGCGGGCTGTCCACCGGGCAGATTTTGAACCGGCTGATCGAATCCTACAAAAAGACCGTCAAGCAACCCGAACCCGACCCCGTCAAGATCGCGGCGGACGCCGCGCAGCGCGCCCGCGAACAGGCGCAAAAGCGCACCGTCAGCCACGGCGTGGTGGTCGAGGGCGAGCCGGGCATGCTGGTGCGCTTCGCCAAGTGCTGCACGCCGCTGCCGGGCGACGACATCATCGGCTACATCACCCGGGGTCGAGGCGTTTCGGTGCACCGCAGCGACTGCGTCAACATGGGGGAATTCGCCAGGGAGCCGGAGCGGTTGATCCACGTCAGCTGGCAGGGCGAAGAGGGCACCGGCTACAACGCCGACATCCAGATCATCGCCTACGACAGGCTTGGCCTCTTGGCCGAGATTTCGGCGCTGTTTGCCAAGCTCGAGGTTTCCATCATGGCGCTTTCGGCCCGGGTGGACAAGAGCAAGAACACCGTGATCAACGTGACATTGTGCCTCAAAAATACCAAACAGCTGGAGACCATCATCAAGCAGCTGCAGAAGCGTTCGGACATCATCGAAGTGTTCCGGGTGAGCGCGTAATGCGCCTGGTGGTGCAGCGCGTGACGCGCGCAAAGGTGACGGTCCATGGCGAGACCACAGGGGAGATCAGCAGGGGCTTTTTGGCGCTTGCGGGCGTGGAATCCGGCGATACCGACGAGGACATGCGCTACGGCGTCGAAAAGCTCGTCGGCCTTCGCGTGTTCGAGGACGAGCAGGGCAAGATGAACCGCTCGATTTCCGACATCGGCGGGGCGGTCCTGCTGGTTTCCCAGTTTACGCTCCTGGGCGATGCGCGGCATGGCAAAAGGCCCAGCTTCTCAAACGCCGCCCGGCCCGAGATCGCGGCCCCGATGATCGACCGCATGGCGGAGGCGATTGCCACCCGCGGGATCCCGGTGGCGCGGGGCGTGTTCGGCGCCGATATGCAGGTGGAACTGGTCAACGACGGCCCGGTCACCATCCTCCTCGACAGCAAAAAGACGTTCTGATACCAACGCAAAACATCGTTTCGTCCAAAGTGGCGAGGGATTGCAGATAGCAGGGCTAGGAGCCGGAGCGAGGCGACCCTTCGGGATACGCCTTCGGCGTGAAATGCAGCGCTACCTTGAGCGGAAGGCGACACCGCCCTGCGCGAAAAGCACCGCCTCGACGACGAAAGAATGTTTGGAATTGGTATGAACCTCCAAAGGAGCGCGCAATGGAAGACTTTAAATCAAGGCGCATCGAATGCGGCGGGTACGTCGCCAACAGTTACCTTCTATTCCGGCCACTCCGGGACGACGCGCTTTTGATCGACGCGGGCGACGACGTTCAGGCCATATTGGCCAAGATTGAATCCTCCGGCAAGCGCCTGACGGACATCCTGCTGACCCACGGCCACTTTGACCACATCATGGCGGCCAAGGCGCTTCGGGACCAAACCGGCGCGCGCATCCACATCCACCCGCTGGACGCGCCTTATTTGCGTAACCCCGCGCTCAACATGCTGGGCATGGTGGAATCCACCAAGACGCCCTTCGTGCCCTTTGACGCGGACGAGGAACTAAACGAAGGCCCGCTGCTCTTGGCCGGGCTTTCGATTCAGGTGATCGCCTGCCCGGGCCACACGCCGGGCGGCGTCAGCTTCTACCTGCCGGAGCAGCGAGCGCTGTACACCGGCGACACGCTGTTCCAGGTGGGCTTCGGCCGCTACGACCTGCCGGGCGGCAACGTGCGTTCCCTCTATTCGTCCATCAAGCGGCTGATCGCGCTGCCCGGCATCACGCTGATCCTGCCGGGGCACGGCGAGAGCGCGCCGCTGAAGCAGGTGGCGGAGGAATACAAATGATTCAGCTGAAGACCAACGCGGCCGCCTACTTCGCGGATCTCGCGGACGTGGTGCGCGTGTTCTATGACGAACCCGTCAGCCCCGACGAGGGGCAGCGGTGCGTCGAGCACACCCATGAGCAGGCGGAGGCCGGCTGGGTGGAAATCTGCCGCTTCGAAGGCGCTACAGAGCGCGTCACCACGCCGCATGTCTCCGGCGCTCTGGAACAGAAGCGCGCGATCAAGCGCGCCGCCAAGACCTGCCTGTACAACCTGCTCAAGCGGATTACCGGCGTCAGGCCCCCCTGGGGCTCCTTGACCGGCATCCGCCCGACCCGGCTGTTCTATGAGGCGCTGGAGGGCGGACAAACCCCCGCCCAGGCCGAGGCCTGGCTTACGGACGCCTTCGACGTAACGCCGTCCAAGGCGAGCCTACTGCGCGAGATCGTCAGCGTTCAGCGCGCGGTGGAAACGCCCCAGCCGGACGAATTCGACCTGTACGTAGCCATTCCCTTCTGCCCAACCCGGTGCGAGTACTGCGCGTTCCCGGCAGAGGCGATCGGCCGCGGGAACCTGGTGGAGCCGTACCTGACCGCGCTGATGCGGGAGATCGACTTGACCGCGCTGATGATGGCGCGAAAAGGGCTGAGGCTGCGCGCGGGGTACCTGGGCGGCGGCACGCCGACGGCGCTTAGCGCCATGCAGCTGGACCGGCTTTTGACCACGCTGCGCTGGAAGTTTCCCGGCGCGCTGGAGTGGACGGTGGAAGCGGGCCGCCCGGACACCATCAGCCACGAAAAACTGAGCGTGCTCCGAAACCTCGAAATCGACCGCATCTGCATCAATCCCCAGACGTTCAATGACGCAACGCTCAAGCGCATTGGCCGCGCGCACACCGCCTCGCAGATCGTGGATGCGTTCGAACTGGCACGAAGCCTGGACTTTCGCGACATCAACATGGACCTGATCGCTTCTCTCCCCGGCGAAACCCATGAGGATTTCGAGCGGACGCTGGACAGGGCGCTGAGCTTAACGCCCGAGGGCGTGACGGTGCATACGCTCTCCGTCAAGCGCGCCAGCCGCCTGCACGAGGCGGGCTTTACGCCGGAGGAACCCGGACTTGCCGAATGGATGGTGGATGAGGCCCGCGCGCGACTGACAAAAGCGGGCTACCAGCCATACTACCTGTACCGGCAGAAGCACATGTTGGGCAACCTGGAAAACGTGGGCTACTCCAAACCCCGGTACGCCTGCCTGTACAACATCGACAACATGGAGGAGACCGCGCCGGTCCTGGCGCTGGGCGCGGGCGCGATCACCAAGTGGGTGTTCCCGCGGGAGAAGCGCATCGAGCGCGCGCCCAACGTGCGCAACATCGAAACCTACATCCGTGAAGTGGATATGATGGCCGGCCGCAAACATACACTGATCTTCGGGAGGGAACAAGGTTCGTGAAGAAGTGGCTGATTCCGGTTCTCATTCTGGTCGCCGTGGGCATCGTGGCGCTCGTTTTGACGGTTTTCCGGCAGATTGGCCGCGAGACGCAGGTTGCGGCGGACGTACCCAACCCGGTCGTCACCATCACCATGGCGGACGGAGGCGTGATCAAGCTGGAACTATACCCCCGCGTCGCGCCCAACACCGTGGCCAACTTCGTGACGCTGGCCAATTCCGGCTTCTACAACGGTCTGATCTTCCACCGCGTGATCCCAGGCTTCATGATCCAGGGTGGCGATCCCACCGGCACCGGCACCGGCGGCCCCGGCTATTCCATCAAGGGCGAGTTCTTAGACAACGGCTTCCCCAACGATCTCTCCCACGAACGCGGCGTAATCTCGATGGCCCGGGCCAACGATTATGACTCCGCCGGCAGCCAGTTCTTCATCATGCACCAGAAATCCACCAGTCTGGACGGGCAGTACGCGGCCTTCGGCATGGTCACAAGCGGCATGGACGTGGTGGACCGGATTGCCACCACCCCCACCGATTCGTCCGACCGGCCGCTGGTGGAATGCAAGATCCAGTCTGTCACCGTGGACACCAAGGGCTATGAATACACCGTGGTTAAGATTGAACAAAATCCATAACAGGAGGGACACCATGAATCCGATCGTAACCTTTGAAATGGAAGACGGCAAGACCTTCACCGCAGA
>JAEVZE010000062.1 GCA_023392395.1 Bacillota bacterium | reverse complement strand
GCCTTGGGTACCGGGCGGCGGGCCTGGAGTTTTCGCCGATCACCGGCCCGGAGGGTAACGTGGAATTCCTCCTGTACATCGAGCGGCGTAATGAAACGCTGCCGGACATCGGTTCGGCGCGCATTTTGGAAGTCGTCTCGGCGGCATATGACAAATTTATGAAATCGGCTGAATAACCTTGTATGCTTATGCATGCATGGTATACAATATGCTTTATAGGGGCTGAGAGCATGGCCTTTCGGACGGTGGGGATCTGGCAAAACGACGGCAAACAGGGCGTGCAAGAGGTTGCATGGCGGCTTCGCGCCGCGCTGGAGGCCAAGGGAATGCGCGTGCTGCCGGATTGCACCCGCCTGGAAGGCTGCGACCTGATGATGGTCCTGGGCGGGGACGGTACGTTCCTGCACGCCTTCGAGGCTGCACTGCCCCGCGACATCCCGATGCTGGGCGTCAACCTGGGCCGGGTGGGCTTTCTGAGCGAGATTCAGCCCGACCATCTGGAGCAGGACGTGGAAAAACTGGCTGCCGGCGAGTACGCCATCGAACCCCGCATGCTGCTGGAGGTCTTGACGGCCTCTGGCCAAAAGGCGTATGCGCTGAACGAAGTGGCCTTCAACCGGTCGGATTCGTCGGCGGGCGTCCTTTCACTGTCGGTTTCGGCAGGCGGCGGTCTGATGGACCGCTTTTCCGGCGACGGGTTGATCGTGGCCACGCCCACCGGCTCTACCGCCTATTCGATGGCGGCGGGTGGGCCGATCGTAGCGCCGGGCCTGGACTGCATGCTGCTCACGCCCATCTGCCCCCATACGCTGGCCGCGCGCCCCATCGTGATCAGCGACCGGCAGGTGGTTTCCGTGTCCATACTTGGGGACAAGCGCCGGGCGCGGGTGATCGTCGACGGCCGGTACGTGCTCGCGCCGGAAGACGGCGCGGTCACTGTGCGCCGCGCAGAGCGGAACATCCGCTTCGTGCGGCTCAGGCCGCACAGTTTTTTCGAACTTCTGCGGGGCAAGCTGTCTGACTGGACCGAGTGATGCCAGGAATCTTGGATTCGCGTTTTTTGAGAGCGATTGGGAGGACATGCCATGAAATCGGTGCGCCACTCCATGATATTGGAGATCATCGAATCGCAGAATATTGAAACCCAAGAAGAGCTGGCCGAACAGCTCAAGCGGCATGGCGTGCGCGTTACGCAGGCCACCGTGTCCCGCGATATCAAGGAACTGCGCCTCGTCAAGGTGCTCGGGGAGGGCGGCGGCTACCGCTATGCCACCAGCGAGCGCGCCGAGCAGGGCATGAGCGACCGCTTCATTCGCATCTTCTCCGAATCGGTCCTGTCGATGAACGGCGCCAGCAACCTGATCGTGATCAAGACGCTCTCCGCCTCCGCCAACGCCGCCGCCGAGGCCATCGACAGCATGAAGTGGCCGGAGATCGTGGGCACGCTGGCGGGTGACAACACGATCCTGGTGGTCGTGCAGTCGGAGGATCTGGTGGAGACGGTGCTCGCCCGCTTCAAGACGCTGATCCGCTACTAGCATTCAAACAGGGCAATCGCTTACGAGAACCATGGGTGGTTTGGAGGGCCGGAGCCCTCCATGTGCGATCATTTGTGTCGGCTTCGCCGGCGCAAATGGATTTCTCCAAAGGGCGAGTTCGCCCGCCCGACGAGAAATCGATACCGCAAGCCCGGATTTCGCCCGGAATTTCCAGCAGGAAATTTAGAAATCCGGCCTCGTTCCCTCGCAATCGCTTACGCCTCAAGCGGAAGCGATTGCCCTGAGTATTAGGAGGATTTCCCTTGCTACTCGAGCTTTCGATTCGCAACGTTGCCCTGATCGAGCGGCTGCGCATCGAATTTGAACCGGGGCTCAACGTGCTCACCGGCGAAACCGGCGCAGGCAAGTCGATCGTGGTCGACTCGGTCAACCTGGCGCTGGGCGCGCGGGCGGCGCGGGATTTGGTGCGTACCGGCGAGGACAAGGCGACCGTTCAGGCAGTATTCGACATGCCGGAGAGTGCCCGTACGCTGCTGGGTGAAATGGGCGTCGACGCGGATGACGGACTGATCGCGCTGACCCGCGAGGTTTCGTCGGGCGGGCGCTCGGTGTCCCGCATCAACGGACAGGTGGTGCCCACGGCGCAGCTGAAGCAGGTCACGGCGCTGCTCATGGACGTGCACGGCCAGCATGAGCACCAGGCGCTTTTAAACCCCGCGCTGCACCTGGACTTTCTGGAGGAGGGTGCGGATGAGGCTCACCGGGCGCTTCTGAAGGACGTGGCGCAGAAACACGCCGCGTTCCGGGCGCTGGAGCGGGAGACCCAAAAACTTCGGATGGACGAGCGGGAGCGCGTGCGCACCGTGGACGCGCTGACCCGGCAGATCGACGAAATCAAGGCCGTCAAGCCCAAGCTGGGCGAGGATGAGAAGCTTTCAAAGAAGCTGGCGCTCTATGAGCACGGCGAAAAGATCGCTCAGGCGGTGGGTTCCGCCTACGCTTACGTCTACCGGGGCGAGGGGCGGACGCTTGCCGCGCAGGACGCGCTGAGCCGCGCGTCCCAGGAGATGGCCTCCATTGCCGAACTGGACGTGCGCTTCGAGGCGCTTCGTGCCCGGCTGGAGGAGCTTTTTTACGCCGCGCAGGACGCGGGCAGCGAGCTACAACGCATTCAGGACTCGCTGGACTACGACTCCGCCGCCGCCGAGCGCGCCGCCGACAGGCTGAGCGAGCTTAAACGGCTCAAGCGGCTGTATGGGCCGGAGCTTACGGATGTATTGAATTTTTATGAGCAAGCTAAGGCGAGCCTGAACGCGCTGACCGAGAACGACGCGCTGCGCGCCGATGCGGAAGCCAAGCGGGATCAGGCGAAGGCCGCGCTTGAAGAGGTCTGCCGCGCGCTTACGGAAAGCCGTCGCGCGCTGTCCCAAAGGCTCTCTCAACGACTGATCGAACAATTGCAGGATCTGGGCATGGGCCGCACCCGCTTCGAGGTGGAGATCCTGCCCGGTTCTCCCACGGCCCGCGGCGCGGACGATGTACAGTTTTTGATCTCGCCCAATCCGGGCGAGCCGGTGAAGCCTCTATCCGCCATCGCGTCGGGCGGCGAGCTTTCGCGCATCATGATGGCCTTCAAGGCCATCTCCGCCGACGAGGGCGGCGTCAGTTCGATGATCTTCGACGAGGTGGATACCGGCGTTTCCGGCCGCATGGCGCAGGCGGTGGGCGAGAAGATGGCCGCCATCGCGGAAAAGCGTCAGGTGATCTGCGTGACGCACCTTCCGCAGATCGCGGCGCTGGCGGGTGCGCACTTCCTGGTCGAAAAGACTGTGGAGGGCGAACGCACCGGTTCCACCGTGCGCAGGTTGGACCGGGAAGGCCGCGTCGAGGAGTTGGCAAGGCTCATCGGCGGCGCGGGCGATCCCGAAAGTTCCCGCCGCCACGCGGCCAACATGCTGGATGCCGCGCAGGCGCTCATTCGCAAACGGTAATTTTCTTTTGCAGGGAGGAGAACCCGGAAGCATGGAGTACGGCAGGTTTTTCACCAGAGTCAGGTTCTGGAGCCGGATCTTCTTCCGGGATTATCAGTCCCCCCCGCCCGAGGCGCTGCCCGCCCCCGCCATCTACATTTGTCGCCACAGAAACCTCCGGGGCCCCATCGACACCCTCCTGTGGCTGAGCGCGCCGGTGCACCCCTGGGTGTTCAGCGTGTTCTGCGAGCGCGAGACTGCCTACCGCCAGTACGCCAACTTCACGCTGCCCAGGCGCGCCGGATGGCCCAGGATCTTCGCGCTGCCCGCAGCGCGCATCCTGTCCTGGGTGGTGCCGGGCTTGTGCGGTTCTATGGGCGCAATCCCGGTCTACCGGAGCACCGCGCGGGTGGTCACCACCTTTCGAAAGACGCTGGAGGCGCTGAAGGCGGGCATGCGGATCATCATTTACCCGGACGTCGACTACGCAGA
>JAEVZE010000413.1 GCA_023392395.1 Bacillota bacterium | reverse complement strand
TTTGCTCAAAAGGTCGCGGTTGTTGGTTTCGATCAGGCTTGCTCGGAGCAGTACATAACCGACGACGCCTGCCAGCAAAATGATGACAAGCGTCAAGGCCAGATATCCCGACAGCAATTTAAAGAAGATGGAGCCGCGACCGGAGCGGTTATGATGCAATTTCAAAGCGGTATCCGACTCCCCACACGGTTTTGATGTCCCAGGGATTACCCGTCTGACAAAGTTTAGCGCGGATGCGCTTGATGTGGCTGTCCACCGCCCGGGTGTCACCCAGGAAATCGTAACCCCAGATGCTCTGCAAGAGGTGCTCGCGGCTGAACACCATGCCGGGGTTGGAGGACAGCGTCCACAGAATTTCGATTTCCTTGGGCGTGCAGGGCACCACTTGGCCGCCCAGCTTCACGATGAACGCGCCCATATCGATGTCGAGGTTTGAGACCACCAGGTGCTTGCTCTTTTCCTCTTCCTTCAGCTCGTACATGCGTCGCAGCACCGCCTTGACGCGGGCCAGCACTTCCCGGGGGCTGAAGGGCTTGGTGATGTAGTCGTCCGCGCCCAGCTCGAGCCCCAGGAGCTTGTCGAACTCCTCGCCCTTCGCCGTCAGCATGATGATGGGCAGCGTCGAAAACTTGCGCACCTCGCGGCAGACCACCAGGCCGTCCATTTTCGGCATCATGATGTCCAGCAGCATCATATCGGGGCGGGACTGCCGAACCTGCCGGATGGCGTCCTCGCCATCGTAGGCGGAGAGCGTCTGGTAGCCCTCGCGACGGAAATACGTTGTCAGCGACTGGTGCACGTGCACGTCGTCGTCCGCGATCAACACGCGGTAGCCGCTTCGGGCCTCTTCCATGAAAAGCACCTCCTCTGAATTCTGGCCTCATCGTACCGAAAATCTTCGGCGAAAATGTGTCAGACCCGGAAATAAAGATGCGTTTCTTTGTTGAATCGGCAGTTTCCGCCGTAAAGAAACGGCAATTATGTGTCTTGAACGGCGCCGAAGGCGGGGGCGGCGGGTTCTTCCTGCGCGGGTTCCGCGCTGGACGGGGTGTTGGACTCTACTTCCATCAGGCGGGCAGGCGGCGCCTCGTACCAGGGCCGGTTGGCGCGCGCGCCCTCGGCATGAGCCTCGGCGATGATTTCGGTGGCGCGGTTCAGGGCCTTTTTCAGCGTTTCATGGGCCTGATCCAGCCGTTGCTGCGAGAGCGCGCGCAGGTTCTCCGCCTCATCGTTGGCGTGGCGCATCATCTCGGCATACTCCACATCGGCGCGGCTGGCGACGGTGAAGGCGTAGTCCTTGGCGTCCCGGACGATCCGGGCAGCCTCCATCCGGGCGCTGGTCATGAAGACGGTCTCCTCGCTCTGAAGCCGCTCCAATTGCTCGATGCGGGATTTCGCCAGTGCCAGTTGGTTTAGGTTGTCAGCCAATTGCAAGTTCTTGCTGCTCTCCAGCTTCGCAATCGCATCCTGCTTCTCTTCCTGTGCCTTAGACGCCTCTTCTTCCGCTTTAGCGATCTTTTCCTCCGCCTTGGCGGCCTGATCCTGCGCGTCCTTCAATTTCTGCGCGTGCTCCTCAAGCGCCATGGACGCTGTGTCGCTCGAATGGTTTGCGACCCTGAGGCCGATGGCCAGGAATAGCACCATCAGGATCAGCGCACCGGTCACCAGCAGGATTTGCCAGGGTTCGGCCGCCTTCACCACGGACTGCGCGCCCGTATAAAACCCGTTTGCGAATTGTTGAATCGTCTGCCATGCGCTTTCCATAGCGTTCGCTCCTTACTATAATACACCCTTCTTCGATGAATTTATCACGCGGGCACGGCGATGTCAAGCCGCGCTTTCGACCGCTTTTGTGTCGAAGCGATGAATTCTTATTCTTGCCAAATGACTGTGGATGGCGTATCATAAAAAGCCGGAGGTGGCCGAAAGTGCATTGGTTCCGGAACGACTACTCAGAGGGCGCGGAAGAGCGCGTCCTGGAACGGATTGTAAGCGAAAACAGGACGCGGACAGCGGGCTATGGCGACGACGAGATCTGCGAAAAGGCGCGGGCGTTGATTCAAAGGGAGATCGGGCAGCCCGGCGCGCTGGTCCGGTTTATCCCCGGCGGCACCCAGACCAATCAACTGATGATCGCCCACGCGTTGAGGCCGCACGAGGCGGTGGTCGCAGCCTCAACCGGGCACATCAACGTCCATGAGACCGGCGCGATCGAGGCCACCGGGCACAAGGTGCTAACCGCGCTGTGCCGGGATGGAAAGCTGACCCCGGAATTGATTGATCAGGTGTTTGCGGCCCACGACGGGCCCCACATGGTGAAGCCCGCGATGGTCTACCTGTCGGATACGACGGAGGTGGGCACCCATTACACCCTTCGGGAACTGAAAGCGATCCGCGCGTACTGTCTGGAAAAAGGGCTGATTCTGTACCTGGACGGCGCGCGGCTGGCCTCTGCGCTGGCGGCGTCGGAGGGCGATCTGACCATCCGGGACATCGCAAGCCTCACCGACTGCTTCTACATCGGGGGCACGAAGAACGGCGCACTCCTGGGCGAAGCGCTGGTGATCACGCGGGGGGACCTGAAAAAGGACATCGACTTCGCGATCAAGCAGAGGGGCGCGATGATGGCGAAGGGCAGGCTTCTGGGCCTTCAGTTCCTGGCGCTCTTTGAGGACGGGTTGTACTATGAGATCGGCCGCAGGGAGAACCGGATGGCAGCGGGCCTCCGGGAGGGCGTGGAGAAGGCGGGCTATGCGCTGTATACCGACTCCCGGAGTAATCAGCTGTTCGTGATCCTGCCGGACGACGTGTTCACGCGGCTTTCGGAAGATTTCCAGTTTGAACCAAACGGAGAGTGCGACGGACAGAAGATCGCGCGCTTTGTGACGAGCTGGGCGACGACGGAAGCGGACGTGGACGCGCTGATCG
>JAEVZE010000153.1 GCA_023392395.1 Bacillota bacterium | reverse complement strand
CAACATCGTGTGCATCACCGGGGACGAAATGAAGGCGGCGGTCTCCGGCTACCTTAAGGCGCTGTTCGAGGCCGACCCGGCTTCCGTGGGCGGCGTTCTGCCGGACGATACCTTCTACCTTGCCCTTGCCGCGTAGCCCATGAAGCGGCGGCTGACAGGCCTGATGGTAGCCGCGTTCTGGCTCGCCGTTTGGCAACTTCTAAGCGCTGCGATCGGACAGGAGATCCTGATGGTATCTCCTGTCTCGACGTTTTTTACGCTCATCCGACTGATGGGAACGCCCGGCTTCTACCTGTCGCTGGGCAACACCTTCGGCAGGATCCTGGCGGGCTTTTTGCTGGCGGTCATCCTGGGCGCGGGGCTGGGCGCGCTGTCCCATTTTTCAAGGGGCTTCAGGGCGCTTTTGACTCCGCCGGTGGCCGCGATCAAGGCCACGCCGATCGCGTCGTTTGTGATTCTGGCGCTGATCTGGATCAGCGCGAAAAATCTTTCGGTGTTCATCTCGTTTTTGATGGCGATGCCGCTTGTCTACGAGAGCGTGCTGGCGGGACTGGACGGCGCGGACCCCAAGCTTCTGGAGATGGCCGAGGTGTTCGGCATTCCAGGCGAGCGCAGGGTGCGGGCGATCTACGCCCCGGCCGCCGCGCCATACCTGCTGTCGGCGTGCCGCAGTGCCATGGGCATCTGCTGGAAAGCGGGCGTCGCGGCCGAAGTGATCGGCCAGCCCGCGAACTCCATCGGCGACGCGCTCTACCGCGCCAAGCTGTTTCTGGCGACGGACGAACTGTTCGCGTGGACGGTGGCGGTGGTGCTATTGAGCCTCGCGCTGGAAAAAGCGGCGGTACGGTCCATCGGCGCGCTGGAGTGGCGGCTGACGGGGGCGGCGAAATGATTGTATTAAGCGACATTTCCAAATCCTATGGTCCAAAGCGCGTGCTCTTGGGCGTCAGCCTGACCCTGCCGGAGGGAGAAGTGACCGCGCTGACCGGGAAATCCGGCTCCGGCAAGACTACGCTCTCCAGAATCCTCCTGGGACTCGAGCAGCCGGACGGCGGGCGGGTTGAGGGCGCGGCGGGCCTGAAAAAAGCGGCGGTGTTCCAGGAGGACCGGCTGATCGAGCACCTGAGCGCGCTGGACAACCTGCGCCTGACCGGCGCATCCAGGGAGGATGCGCGGCGGCATCTGGAGGCGCTGGGGCTGGGGGAGGACCTTCACGAGCGCGCGCTGAAAATGAGCGGCGGTATGCGCAGGCGTCTGGCGCTGGCGAGGGCGATGGCCGCGGGGGCCGACCTCATCGTACTGGACGAGCCGATGACGGGCCTCGACGGGGAGAACAAGCGCCTGGCGGCGGACTACGTCCGAAAAACCAGAGGCCGCGCGACGGTGCTGCTCATCTCCCACGACCCGGAGGACCTGCGGCTTCTGGGCGCGTCCGGCGTTTTTTCGCTGGACCCGGCCGGAGAATCCCCGCTGGATGCAACCTGAGGCGCATCCCATCCGTCATAGTATTACCAACGGGCAAGGACGTGAAGAACCATGCGCTTTGATGCGAGAAGATGGACGGCGTTTCTGGTGTGCGCGGCGCTTTTGGCGGCGTTTCCAGTCATCGCCAGCGCCAAGGACCTGAACGAGGCGCTGTTTCAGGATGCCAAAGATGCGCTGACCTTGGTCAGTTACGGCGAGTATCAAAAGGCGTTGGACAAACTGAACTTCACCCAGCCGCCTGCCGAATCGGATTTTGAGGATTTTGTGTGCTTCGAGCTGGACAGCGTGCTGACCCAAACGGTGCAGACCGACGTGGCCGTGTGCTACCACAAGGGCAAGAAGCTCTACCTGGCCATCCCGGTGGAGGAGCCTGTCAGCCGCGACGTGGAGACGATGGTCCTGTCCTCCACCGACGGCGAACAGTTTGACGGCTACAAGGCCTTAAGCTGGGGCGATGTGATGAAGTCGGTCAAGGCGGACGACGCCGCCGTGTGGAACGAGCCCTACGACCCGGGCACGTTGGTGGTCGTGCCGGACCAATAATTGTAATTTGAGTGCCTGGAAACCGTCAAACGGTTTTCAGGCACTTTTTGCAGGTGGCAACAGCCCGAGGTCTGGCGAGACCTCGGGTATTTTGCGTTTTGCCATGTCAAATGCATTCGCCTGCGGGAACGAAAAAATCGATGCGGTCCGCATTCTTCCGGATCAGGATGTAGTTCCCGTGCATTTCCGCCGCGTCGTAGAGGTTGTCCGTGAAATACCGGAAAGCGCGCTCCACATCATCGTGGCGGATGCTCGCCTTGTGCGTCAGCCCTTCGAGGCGGTACGCCAGCGCGCGTTCCTCCCGAAAGCGGACCCTCCCGCTGAAGATGGTCGCAATCCCCTTCAGGTGCTCCTTGGACAGGCAAACGAGCAGGTCGCCTTCCGTGCGTAGGTCCGACAGGGTTTCAACCTCGAAAAAGCAGGGCTGCGCGGGTCGCTCGGCAATATCCGCCTCAAGGCCGTCCAGAAAGCTTAGGTATCCGCCGTCAATGGCTTCATACACGTCGAAAGGTTTGTAGCAACAGGCTTCGCTCGGGTTTTCACCGAATACTTTCCGGAAGGCCCGGGCGTAGCCCTCGCCAGACTGAAACCCATATTGAACCGCGATGTCGATGATCCGGGTACGGTCCCGAAACAGCGCTTTGTAGGATTCGGAGATTCTCCTGCGCAGAATGTAATCGTAGATTGAGATACGGGCGCAGCGAGAGAACTGTCTGGAAAAGTAAAACTGGGAAAAATGAACGGCGCCGGACACATCGCTCACGCCGATATCTTCCTGCAGATTGGACTCGATGAAGCGGATGGCCTCTAGGACCGTTTCCGTGGGTGTCATGACTGAACCCTTCGGACAGGGAGGTAGATGTCCAGTTCGGACTCGCTGACCTTGTCCATGCCCTTAAACCGCTCGTCGTATGCTTCGATAAGGTATTCACCGCCCCTGATCAGCCCGCGGGCGGGCAGGATTTCCGCCTCCAGGTTCTTCCACCAGTCTCCGGTGATTTCCTCGCCCGAGAGCGTGATCCTCAGAGCTTCACCGCCCGGGATCCACTTGGCGCTGAGTGGGATGGGCAGTGCCCCGGCCGCTACCTCCTCGCCCACGAAGACCTCGAAATACCCCTTGGTCTTGGTTTCGGGGCCGTAGATGTGAACTTCGTACAGCATGCCCTTTCCGAGCGCGTAGGGACGGGAGGGGTTCTCCTCGAGCCAAGCCATAAAACGCCGCCATGTGTTTCCGATTTCGTTTTCCGAATCCCAACCGCCTTTGATGCTGATGGGATCGCCGTAAAATCCGACGCCGCCCAACAGCATAGGCGCAAGATATGTCAATTCCGCACGCATAGAAACCTCCAAAGAGCAGGATTCGTCGGTTCGCTTCGCATTTTACCATAAAAAGCCCAGGGACTGAAGCAGGATACATCAAGCGCCCGGCGGCGGTTTCCTGTATCATACGAATGGACCGAATAAAGCGGAGGTGTCATCATGAGCGTATGTCTAAAACCGATCGGGCGGGTGGCCTTGAAGCACGGCAGGTATTTTATCGAGCTGGAACCCCAGTATACGCAGGCGGCGCTGGGGCTGGAGGAATACAGCCACATTCAGGTGATCTGGTGGTTCCACCTGTGCGACGACAACCGGTGCAGGGGTCTCCTCGCGCTGGACAAACCCTACAAAAACGGCCCGGAGCGGGTGGGTGTGCTGGCGACCCGCTCACCCATCCGGCCCAACCCCATCGCGTTGACCGCTTGCGAGCTCGTTGGATTGGACAGCCAACAGCACAGCCTGGAGCTTGCGTGGATCGACGCCGAGAACGGAACACCGGTGCTTGACATCAAGCCGTACCAGCCATCCGTCGACCGGGTACGGGACGTAAAAATGCCCGGATGGTGCGCGCATTGGCCAGCCTGCGCGGAAGAGAGCGGCGCGTTTGATTGGGGGAGCGAGTTCAATTTCTGATTCGCCTGCCGCGCAAACTGCGATGTCGGCGGCAGGATCCGTGAAAACCTTCGCGGTTGATTTGCGGATGCCGGAGTTATGCGAAAGGCTCCCGAAGCTTAGGTTCCGGAGCCTTTCTTGCGTGAATGGGAATGGGGCTCAGTCGATTTCGAACTCGTTGAGCGCCTTGTGCCACCAGGCGAAGGTGGTCTGGCAGTCGGCGTAAGAGATAGAACGCATGTCCCACACGATGTTGGCGTTGCCGGGGCGGCGCTTGGTATCAAACAGCGGATTCTTCATGGACGGGGTGACCTCCAGGAGGAAGTTGTACCCGGACACGAAGGTGAGCTCAAAGCCCTTGTCCTGAACCTCGACGGACAGCGTATAGCCCGTGCCGCCCTTCTTGCCAAACCCCAGAATGCCCGCCGCGCCCTCGGAGGCGATCTTCTCGTCCCTCAGCCGCGCCTTGCAATGGTCGTAGCGCTCCAGCGTAAAGCCTTCTTCGTCGCCGGGACCGGGGCCGGCGAGCAGGAAGATCCCACTGGGGCCGATTCCCACGCCCTTGAAGCCCCCGCCAAACTGCACGAGCAGCGCGCTGTCCATCTTCAAATCCCGGTGCGCTTCGGCAAAGGCAATGCGCTTGTCCTCCAGCTCCTTTAGGTTGGCCTTGCGCTCCTTCTCCTTCTCGTTCCCGCCCAGCAGTGCCATACGATCATCCCTTTCCAATACGCTGTGCCCGGCGCGTTGCGACCGGGACGATTTTTTGTGTTTGATACCAATTCCAAACATTCTTTCGTCGTTGCGGCGGTGCTTTTGGCGCGGGAAGGTTGGTTTCCCTTCAGGAAACCAAGTCGCTTCGCGTCCGCACGATTCAAATGGATTTGAATCGTGCGCCGCTGTGTCGCTCTGCGCTCAACGTAGCGCTGCATTTCACGCCGAAGGCGTATCCCGAAGGGTCGCCTCGCTCCGGCTCCTAGCCCTGCATCAAAAATTTCTCGCCGCTTTGGACGAAATAATATTTTGCATTGGTATGATCCCCGGATGGCCCGTCAAGCCTTGCGGGGTTCATCGCCTTTATACCGCGCTTCCAGTATCTCCAGCGCGCGCTCGCGAAAGAACTTGAGCGCGGTGGGGAAGGGCAGTGCCTTCAGCGCCTCCGCGTCGACAAATTCGCCCTCGCTCGCTTCGAACGCGTCTGCGGTCCAGCCGTCCATCCGCCAGACAAGGTGGGTGAACACGTGGCGCGCACTGCCCGCGGGCGCAAGGGTCCCGGTTGTCACGCCTAGTTCTTGCAGGCCCTCCCGCACTTCGGCTTCGGTCCTCGCGCCGGGGAAGTTCGGAAACTCAAACAGTCCGGCGAGGAGCCCCTCGTCCGGCCGCCTCCGGACCAGCACCTTCCCGCCCCGGAAGATCAGCGCCACCGCCAGCTGCTGCGGACGCTTGTCCGCCTTGGGCGGCAGCACCGGGAGCGACGGCGCGTCGCCCGCCCGGCATGCATCGCAGAAACCCCGCACCGGGCAGTGATCGCAGTCGGGCCTCGGCGTGCAAATCAGCGCGCCCAGCCCCATCATCGCCTGGTTGAAGTCGCCCGGCCGCTCCGGGGGCAGGGCGAAGAGCGCGGCTTGACGCAGCGCGCGCTTGCCTTCGGGCGATACGGCGCTCATCCGGACGCCGAAGGCCCGGCTGAGCACCCGGATCTGGTTGCCGTCAATGGCGGGCTCGGGCAGGCCGAAGGCAATGGAAGCGATCGCGCCCGCGGTATATTCGCCCACGCCCGGCAGTTCGCGAAGGCCCTGAGCGTCCCGCGGAAAACCGCCCGCCGCGGCCACCTGTTTGGCCGCCTTCATCAGGTTTCGCGCCCGGGAGTAATAGCCCAGGCCCTCCCATTTTTTGAGTACCTCCACCGGGTCGGCATCGGCCAGCGCCGAAACGGTAGGAAAGCGGTCCAGAAACGACAGGTAGTATCGGATGACGGTCTCCGCCCGGGTCTGCTGCAGCATGATCTCCGAAAGCCAGATCCGGTACGGGTCCCGCTCCTTCCGCCACGGAAGGTCCCGCGCGTTTCGGTCGTACCAGTCAAGCAACGCCATGGTAAATTCGGTCAATGTTTCTCCTCCAGGGCTTTTTGATTCAATGCTTCCACCGGACAGACAAAGTCGTCCTCCCGGCAGAAGTCGCCCTCCGGCACCCGGATCACGCGGCCGGGCAGCAGCCACGAAGGGCTGAACAGCCGGTTGGCGCGAAGCAGCATGCAGCCCGGGACATGGAGCCTTGCGGACAGCGCGTCCAGCCCTTCGCCCTCCCGCACAACATCTTCCTTCAACACACACCCCCCCCTGAGGTAGTGTATGTTTGTCAATTCTTCGCGATGCGGGCAGATTCCCCAATCAGTTTCTTCTGTTCGTTCCACACCTGCTTGACGCGGTTGAACACCTCGTCGGTCATGCTCTTGGGCCGGTCTTCGATCACGTTGCCGCAGGCGACGACCCGGTAGTCAAACCCCGAGCCCGCCTTGATGCGCCACACGTAGACCGGAATGTACCGGGGCGAGGTGGCCGTAACCACGCCGGAGCCGTCGTCAACCAGCGTGAATTCAAAGATGATGCCGCTGTCCTTGTACCGAGCGCGCTGGTCGCACAGAAAGTTGCCCATGGAATAGACTACCAGAGCGCTGCGCTGGTTTCCGCTTTCGTCCTTGGCCGAAACGGTATCGATGGTCTGCACCACGTGTGGATGGCCGCCGATGATCATATCCGCGCCCGCCTGGACCAGCTTCTTGGCCAGGTCCTTCTGAGAATTGGTCACATCCCGAACATACTCTTCTCCCCAGTGCATGTACACCACCACGAACTCCGCGCCCGCCTTCCGAAGTGCCGCGATGTCCTTTTTGGGGCTTGAGTTGCGCGTGGTGCGCAGGCCATACTCGGTGGCCTCGGGGTCGGAGCTGTTCTCCAGGTTGTTGGTGGATACGGTGTAGTTGGTGAAGCCCACCTTAATGCCCTTGATGTCCACCACCTTGGGCGTGTCGTACTCCTTTTGCGTGCGGTAAGCGCCTATATGGTCGATGCCAACCTTTTCGACGTTGTTGATCTCGCGCTTGAGGCCGTCAAAGAAGGTGTCCAGCGCGTGGTTGTTGGCCAGGGTGAGCATGTCGATGCCACCGGATTTAAGCGCGTGGAGCAGATGCGGCGGCGTGTTGAACTGGGGATAAAATTTATAGCCGCGGCTGCCCTTGCCGCCCATGGGCCCGTCCACATTGCCGACGGTGTAGTCCGCCTTGGCGAGCGAATCGGAGATCAACGCGAAGTAGGGCGAAAAGTCAAAGGTCTTGGCCTTGGCGTCGTAAGCGGTGTCGAACAGCGGTTCGTGGATGATGATGTCGCCAAAGGAGCGGATGACCGCCTCCCTCTTGGCGCCGGTGGGCGCGGCGGTCGCCCCGGCCAGGTCCGCTTCGATGTTCACGTCCTCGGACGGGGCATCGGCGGAGGCGTCGCCGCCCTCCTCGCCCTCGTCAACATTCGATTTGGCGCTGGATTTCTCGGAGGGCGCCTGGGTGGCCTCGGGGGCGGGCGTATCGGTCGCCAGCGCAACGGTGGAAATGGTCCTGTCCGGCGTGGAACAGCGGACCAGCACAAGGATCAGCACGAGGATCATCACAAGCGCCGCGACAAACGAAGCCAACCGGATCCGTCTGGGCAACGCCGCATATTTTTGCAGCAATTTGGATGGCATCTGATCAACTCCATATCGGGCGTATATCCGCATTATACCACAATTCGGCGGTTTTGCATATACCAGGGACTGGATGGAAATCCAAAACAGCTCCAAAACCCAGGCGCTACGGGGCTTGGACACCCTTGGGAAGGCTTTGCGGCGGACTGCTCGCCTTCTATAACAGTCGAATTGCCATAGATGAAACAATATCCAGGGCTTTTGCGTCCAACCGATATTGACTGGAGGTGTGTTTTGTTGTACACTTTTCAATACGAAGCGCGATCACGCGCTCGATTGATGTTTCCAATCCGGACGATGCGCACGTCTTTCATCAGAGGGCACGCGAGAAAAGGTGGTTGAAGAATGGCAACGAAGCAATTCGGCAGGCTGAAATTGCACTGGTCGAAGCGCGGGCTCGCATACAAGTGGGGCGATGGGGAGATTCACCGCCTTTCTTTTGAGCGCCAGAACGCGAACGCCGACGGCGAGCAGCCGGCCGATGGCTACAACCCGGGCGACCCGGACAGCCCGGAGTACGGCGGCTATGGCCGCGGGTACGACCAGGGTGATCCCTATTCGCAGGACGGCTACGAGCAGGGCGGAGGCTATCCCGACGAAGGCGCCCCCGCGGGCCGCTACGACGTGCTCTACAAGAGCGACTGGCTGACGTGGCTGCTCCTCGTCGTGTTGCCACCGCTTGGCATCTGGCTTTTGTGGAGGCGCGAGCGCCTGGAGCCCAAGCCCCGCTTGATCGTCTCCGGCGTTTCGGCGGTCTGGTTCATCGTGCTGCTGATCTGGATTTTCTCTGGGATGTTCGGCCATGGCGCGGATCAGACGGTGGGCGTCGGCAACATTCAGGCGCCGGAATCCATCGTCGTCGGCGCGACGGCGACGCCCGCGCCAACCGGCGTATTGACCGGCGACCTGCCCTCCGGCACCGTGGACGACACGACCGGGGAGACCCCCGCGCCCGCCGCCGCATACACGCCCAGGCCGGGCGGAGGCTCTACCGATTCTTCTGATTCGGGCTCCACCCCCTCGGACACCTCGGTCGATGATTCGGGCGATACCTCCGGCACGGACGATACCGCAACCGACGCGGATACGACCTACGTATGGGCCGCCAATGGCGACAGCTACTATCACAAGACCAACACCTGTACCAACATCACCGGCACGCCCACCAAGGTCTCGCTGGACATCGCCCGCACCCGCGGACAAACGTCCTGCCCGGTGTGCTACGGCGAGCAGGCCAGCGGCACCAAGTACTACGCCAACAAGGACGGCAGGTACTATCACATCAAGGCCGACTGTTCGGGCATGAAAAACGCCCAGACGGTCACCAAGGCGCAGGCGACCAAGGCGGGCAAGAAGCCCTGCCCGGTCTGCATCGGCGCTTACTTTGCCACCAAGACCGGCAAGTACTACCACACCAACCCCAACTGCTCGGGCATGAAGAGCGCGCAGCGGGTGACCAAGGCGGCAGCAGTCAAGGCGGGCAAGCTGCCCTGCCCGATCTGCGTCAAGAAGACCTCTTCGTCCAAGAAGAGCGGCACCACCGTCAAGACCTACTACAGCGTGGCGGGGGGGAAGTATTACCATGTGAACCCCACCTGCTCGGGCATGAAAAACGCGCAGAAGGTGACGCTGGCTACTGCCAAGAAGCGTGACCAGAAGCCTTGCCCGGTGTGCATTGGCTCGAAGTCGACCGCCTCTGTCACCGTCTACTACGCCACGACGGCGGGCAAGTACTACCACACCAAGGCCAACTGCTCGGGCATGAAGAACGCCCGCAAGATCACGCTGGCTACCGCTAAGGCCAAGGGCAAGCTGCCCTGCCCGGTGTGCGTCAAGGCCTCGACGGCCACCTACGTATACGCGACGGCGGCGGGCAAGTACTACCACTCCAATTCCACCTGCTCGGGCATGAAGGACGCCCGGAAGGTGACGCTTGCGGCGGCAAAGAAGGCGGGCAAGACCGCCTGCCCGATCTGCATCAAGAAGAATGCCTCCACGACCTACTACTACTCCACGGTGGGCGGCAAGTACTACCACGCCAAGTCCAACTGCTCGGGCATGGCGAACGCGACCAAGGTCACGCTGGCCACTGCCAAGAAGCGCGGCCAGACGCCCTGCCCGATCTGCCTGAAAAAGCAGGCCAAGACCG
>JAEVZE010000244.1 GCA_023392395.1 Bacillota bacterium | reverse complement strand
TAGTCGCTGAGCGCGTCAATCACCATGCTGCCTTCCAGCAAATCGGCTACTTGCGCCTTCGCTTCCAGATACCCTTCGATGTGCTCTTTGCTGGGCTCGTCGGAGATGTGGAAAATCACATGCTGCCGGTCGAAGCCGAAGCCCTCAAGCGCCTTTCGAAGTTCGGGCACCAGCGCCTTTAGGAATTCACGGTAGCGCGTGCTGGTCGCCGGAACATCCCAGCCGAAGATGCGCTTCATCACGCCATGCTCGCGCGCCATGATCTTGGGCGTCGCTTTCGCGCCCCATTGCGTGAAGAAGTGGGACACCTCCAAATACTCCACGCCGTGACGCTTGGTGATTTCGCACCAGCGGCCAAGTTTATCGAAGTTGAAGCGGTATCCGGAGTCCGCAATCTCCACGTCGACCAGCTGAACGGTCAGGCGTTCGCCGTCTTTGGCGGTGTCCAGCGGCGGGGTGAACACGGGGGCCAGCAGCGAGTTGATGCCAAGCTCTCTTCCCGCCATCTCGATGTAGCGCTCGACCGTCGCCCAGAACGGTTCGCTGAACACGTGAAGCCCGTAGTACTGCGCGATGCCGTCCGAATGAAACCACTCGGTGTGGATCAGCCGCTGCTTTGGCAGGCTGGCGTTCAGCACGCGCAGCGTGAGCCGGCAGGCATACACCAGCTGATCCGCGTCGGCAACGTCAAAGGTCGCGCCGTTCGCCCAGCCAAACTTTGCATCCGCGCTGGCGGTAATGGTGATCCTGTATTCCCCCGCCGGAACGTCCATAAGATCCGGAAAGTCGATCCATACCGCGCGATACTGGTTGGCTTTGGGAATGATCTTGGCGTCCGGCAGCGGACGAAGCACGTCCGGGAACAGGCCCGGTTCGGTTGTGAGGTAATTGTCGTCCGCGTGTTCATAACAAGGAAAATCCGAGGGCACAAGCTCCACGCTCCTGAAGCGCGCGGCCGTCGGCGCGCCGCTCACGCTGAGCTTGAAGGGCTGCGGATAATTGTACGAGTCTTCCTTGGGCGCTTTGGCGTAAAACAGCTGAACGGCGGGGATATCGCCCCCCAGCGCGCTGATCACCGCACCTTCTGGAAGCGCTTTGGGCGCTTGGGCGGGGAATACTTTCTCCAGACTGCTGGTCAGACCAAACACAAATCTCTCCATGCTCTACCTCCTTGAAGTAAGCGCTGATCCAATTAGCCTTTTACGCCGCTTAGCGCGATGCCCTCGACAAACTGCTTCTGCAGCGCAATGTACAGCGCAAACGGAAACACAAATGTGAGCGTCAGTCCGGCCATGACCAAGCCATAATTGGTGGCGTAGTTGCCCTTGAGCGCGTTGACCGCCAGCGTGAGCGTGTGCATCTCCGGCTTGGTCGCGATGACCAGCGGCCACAGGAAGTCATTCCACACGCTGATGAATGTGAAGATGGTCAGCGACACCAGCACAGGCTGCACCAGCGGAATCACGATTTCAACGAAGATGCGGTTCTCGCCACAACCGTCGATGCGGGCTGCCTCCAGCAGCTCATCGGGCACGTTGAACATGAACTGACGCATCAGGAACACGCCAAACGCGTTGATGATCGGCAGAAACAGCGCCGGATACGTGTTCATCAGCCCCAGCGAGCGGATGATGGTGAACACCGGAATCAGCGTCACCTGGCCGGGGATCATCAGCGTGGCGAGGTATAGAGTGAACAGCTGATCCCGCCCCGGGAAGCGCTTCTTGGCAAAGCCATATGCCGCCATGGAGCACACGACGCAGTTGAGCACGCAGGCGCAGACGGTGACGATGAAGCTGTTCGTCAGGTTGCGCCCGATGTTGAAGTTCCTAAACACGCGATCGTAATTGATCAGGCTAAAGGTGGACGGGTCAAACCGCAGATCGAGCATACTTTTTTGGGTGAGCGAGGTCAGCGCCATGAACACAAAAGGAATCAGCGCGACCAGCGCGAAAATCAACAAGATCACGGCGATGACGGAGGTGGAGGCGCCGCGCCCATTACGCATGCTCATCCCTCCTCTCGCGCTGAAGCATTAGCTTCTGAACAAGCGAGATCAGCAGGATGAACACCATCATCACCAGCGCGACCGCGCTGGCATAGCCCATGCTGCGCTCCTTGAACGCCGCGTTGTAGATCGTAAGCACCATCGACACCGTGGACGTGCCGGGTCCGCCGCCGGTCATCATGTAGACCATATCGAAAATCTGGAACGTCCAAATGGTGCCAAGCGTCACGATCAGGTAGGTGGTGGTGTTGAGGCAGGGCACGGTGATGCGGAAAAAGCGCTGCACGGCGTTTGCGCCATCCACCTGCGCCGCCTCATAAAGGCTGACCGGTATGTCCATGATGCCGGCATAATAGATCACCAGAAAATAGCCGACATTCTTCCAGATCGACGCCATACAAACGCTTATCAGCGCGGTGAACCGGCCGCCCAGCCAGCCGACCTTGCCCAGGCCGATCGAATTAAGCAGCGTATTGACCGGGCCGCTGGGCGAGAGCATCAGCGACCACAGCGTGCCGACCAGTACCGTCGAAGCGATTACAGGCACAAACATGGAGCTCTTCACGAACCGGCCAAAACGGCCGCGATACTTTTCCGCGATAATTGCCGCGATGATCAGCGAGAGGATGGTCTGAACCGGCACGATGATGGCCGTGAACAGCGCAGAATTGATGAGCGACGCCTGGACGAATGGATCTTTCACCAGGCGCGTATAGTTCAATAGACCAATCCACTTCGGTGGCTGCATCACGTTGTACTTGGTGAAGCTGAAGTACAGGTTCATAACGATGGGCAACAAAGAAAACACGATGATCAATATGAAGCTCGGCAGGATGTACAAAGCGCCCTCAAGGGCTTCATTCTTACGGTAGCGCATATCGCCAGGCCCCTTTCCATCCGATGCCCGGCGGGCACGGATCGCGATTTTAGGTAAGCGATGATTTAATGAGGTGGTGGAGTGCCGAGGCGATTTTTTCGTCCCCACACGGAGCCAGAAGGGAGCCGTAGCAGCGCTACGGCGACCGGATGAGCGACAAAGTGGGGCGAAAAGGCGACCGGCAATCCCGCCGCCGAATAAATCAGCGGTTACTTAGATGAGGCTGCCGCAGATCACGCTACGGCAGCCTCGACTGGAAGGGATTAGGCGATGCTCTGCGCGTAGTCGACGGTGTTCTTAATCGCCTGTTCGGGCGTCAACTGACCAAGCATCATCAGCTGCAGGTTCTTGTACAGCGTATCCATCATCTTGAAGGAGTTGGGCGCCACCGGCAGCGTGTGCAGGATGGACGCATCGCTATACAGCTCGGCAAAGCGCGGGTTGTCCACGTTGGCCTCGCCCTTGTTCAGCGGCGGGAAGGCGGCGATCTCCTTGTGATAGGCCTCCATCGTCGCGGAAGAGGTGATGAATTTGATCAAACTGGCCGCCAGCTCCTTGTTCTTGCAGGCGCTGTTCATGATGAGCGAGTCCGCGGCAACCCAAACAGCCTGCCGCTTGTCGGTGAGGCTCGGAACAAAGTCATAGTTGATCTTGGCCTCTTCCAGCTGCTTGGAGTTGGTGGCGGCCATGGAGGCGCAGGCAACCTTGCCCTGGCAGAACGCGTCGCGGATATCGGCGCCGGCCATCGACATGCATTCCTCGGGCAGCACCTGGTACTTGAACTTGAGGTCGTACAGGAACTGCGCGGCACGCACGGCGGCATCGCCGTCACCCAGCGTCAAAACAGAGCCGTCTGCGTTGTACAGCTCGCCGCCCGCTTGCCAGAAGTAGGGGTAGAAGATGTTGTTGAGAGCGCCGATCGCCGGATCGGCCCATTCCTGCGCGAACGGCATCACGCCATCCAGCTTGGCGTCTTTGATCTTCACGCACATGTTGGCCAGATCGTCCCAGGTCTTGGGCAGCTCGGTCACGCCGGCCTTGGCCAGGATGTCCTTGTTGAAGTACAGGATGCGCGCGTTGCCCACGACGAAGGGAACCGTATATTGATGGCCCTTCACGTTGCCCAGGTTATAGTATACGTAGTTGGCGGTCTCTTCCGGGGTGAAGTAGCTTTCAAGCGGCTCCAGCGCACCCATGTCGATAAAGTCGTTGTACATCTCCAGGTACATGTATCCAACGTCCGGGCCGGAGCCTGAGGAGAACCCGGTCAAGTATTTCTCTTCATAGTTGCCCCACGGGGTGATCTCGATCGAAAGGTTCACGTTGTTTTGGTCCGCCCAGGGGTGAAGTGTCTTGGTCCAGAACTCCATGTCCAGCGAGTCGCCAGTTCCAAACGGAGGCAGCCAGAGCAGCATATCCGTCTTCGCGGCCGACGCGCTTGCACCTGATGTGGCAAGCACGCCCAAGAGCAGCATCAGCGTAAGCGCCAGGCAGGCAATCTTTCCAAGTCTCCTCATGAATGATCCTCCTCTTCGTGATCTATCCTTCAGATCTTTGCAAAGCATAACATCGACGCATCCGCATTGTAAACTAATACTTTTTCATCAAACTGACCAATTTTTCTATATCCGCCTTACGTTTTTGTTCGTATAACGAGCAATTATCCGTTCTTCAGGTAAAACTTGGCGAAAGGTTCCCCAAGGATCCCTCCATGAATCTCATTGACGCAGCGTACGCAAAGGGCACGTAGGTGCCGTCGAACTGGAACTGGAGCGTATGCAGGCCGTCCTCCGCACTGTCCAGCCACTCCTTGGAGAACGTGACAGCGTCCCCGGAAGCGGAATAATCGCTTCCGGGGACGCTGTCAGGCCGACGTGTCCGTTCGCGGCCACCGCAACGCGGATGTCGGCGTGGCGCGGGTCATCCTTGCCGCGGCTGGCAGGGCTGCCCGCATTCCTTTGATTTAAACGCACTGACGATTACAGGAAATCCAGCACGTCCAGTGTTTTCCCGCCCTGCAGTGCGGACTGGTGTGCCACGACACCTACGGCGGTCCAGCGAGCCGCGGTCACCGCGTCCACGACGGGTTTTCGTCCCTCTACGATGCTGCGCACGAACTCATGGATCATGTGCGGGTGGGAGCCGTGGTGCCCGCCGCCCTGCTTGATGGACAGGTGCGGGTTGTCCGGATCCAGGATGGTGTGGGCCTTGGTATACTTGCGGATGGGCTCGGGCAGGAGGTCCGTCCGGTCGGGGCAGGCGGCGCGCTCGATTAAGATGTCCCGGCCCCTGCCGTAGCTGTTGAGCACGCTTTCTCCGTCTCTTGTCTTGACCGTGTGGATGTAGGGCGCCTCGTCCTCGATGTCCCACTCGAAAGACATGTTCTCCCCAAGCACCGTAAAACCTTCCACGTAGCCGATGGCGGTATGAAACAGCGACCGGGTGATCTCGGCCACGAGGTTCGGCTGATCCAGCTCAATCATCGCATGTTCCACCGGGAACGGATTGCCGTACCGCGCTTTCAACTCGTCGCGCATGACGCCGCTGCCCAGCGCGGTCACTCGTTTGGCGTAGCTGTCCGAGAGATAGAGGAGCGGCGCCACCGCGTGCGTCGCGTACCAGAAAGGCGGAAGGCCCATCCAGTACGCCGGCCACGCCTCCATGTCCTGGAAATGAGTGCCGCGCAGGTACTGGATACGGCCCAGCTCGCCGTCCTGGATCAACTGTCGGACGCAGAGGCATTGGTAGGTGTACATGGAGGTTTCCATCATCATGTAGTTTTTGCCGCTCTGCCTCTGTGCCTCGACGATACGGTACATGTCGTCCAGGTTCGTCGCCATCGGGACGGTGCAGGCCACGTGTTTGCCCGCCGCCAGCGCCTTCAGAACCAGCTCCGCGTGGTTGGGGATGCCGGTCACAATGTGGATGGCGTCGAGGTCGCTGTCCAGCAGCCGGTCGAAGCTATCCTTGGTTTCGGAAAAGCCAAACTTATGCGCGTACCCGCCTAGCAGCGCTTCGTCCTTCTCACACAACACGACCTTTTCCACGTCCGGATGGTCGCGGTAGATGGGCGGGAACTCCCCGCCAAAACGGAGGCCTACGAGGCCGATCTTGAGCTTTTTGTCAGGCATCCTATTCATTCCCTTCGCTTATGTCTTGGGTGCGTTGCGTCGCCGGTACTCGGTCGGCGTGAACTGGGTGATCTTCTTGAAGCTCATGCTGAAATAGTAGGGGTTGACGTAGCCGACCGCCTCGCCGATCTCGCCGATATTCCGGCCGGTCTTGACGAGCAGCTCGCGCGCCTTGTCGATGCGCAGCTCGCTCAGATAATCGTGGATGCCGCGCCCGCACTCCTTCTTGTACATGGAACTCAAGTAGTTGGGACTCATGGACATGTGCTTGGCTACATCGTTCAAGGAGAATTTCGCGTTGTTGTAGTTTTCTTCAATGTACTGATTGATTCGCCGAATGACCTGCCTGCGTTGCTCAACTTGCTCCGCCTGAGCCGATCGGAGACCGGCGACGCACCATGCCTCCGCCGCACCCAACATTTCCTCCAGGGTCCCAGCGCGGTCCACTGACTGCAGCACACATGCCATCGCATTGTCTCCTTGGCGCTGAAAAGCATCCGCCTTGAAAAGAATGCTCTTGACCAGCATTTGGATAGAATCCCGTTGCGTGTAGAGGCGAGATACTGTTTCACGCAGGCCTTGGAACACTGCCCGTACTTGAAGCTCGTCTTCCTGTTTGAGTGCCTTGAACAGTGTTTCCTCGCCGCGGAAAAAGCCGTGCCAGAGCGTTCCGCCTTCATCCGGGAGCTCGTCTGCCCGGAGAACTGCGGTCTCGCCAAATTGGAAGCAGGCATCCATCGCCTCGCAGGCGGAGTCGTAAGATTCCTTGAGCAGCTCCGGCTTTTCCACGGTCCCGCCGATGCCGGCGTGAACCACCATCCAGTTGGCCTCGGAGAAGCTCCGCAGGACCCGTTCCAGCGCTTCCTGAGCGAAAGCTCCCAGAATGACCACGGTCATGTCCTGACCACGCAGCGAAAAGGGTCCGAACACGTTGCGCCTTCCGAGCGCCTCCTCAATGCCGTTCATCAGCATCAGCCGGAGCACCTCGAACCGCATGCCACGCTCCAACGTATCTCCCTCGGGGCGCATGCGAATGCTCACCGCGGTCATTGCACCATCAAGAGATAGGTTTAAAAATACCAACTCCTGAGCAATCTCCTCCGGCTCCGCCTGGCCCAGCAGCAGCCGGGTAAAGAACCGCTCACGGTAGAAAGC
>JAEVZE010000184.1 GCA_023392395.1 Bacillota bacterium | reverse complement strand
TCCACATCGCCTGACGGGCCTCGGGGACGTTGATCTTGTTGCTGGAATTGGCCATGGTTCATCCTCCTTTTTCATGAATGATTTGGTTCATCCGGACTTACTTGCCGGAAGCTTGATTCTGGTAGTCGGTGATCATCTTCTTGACCATATAGCCACCGACCGTGCCGTTCTCGCGCGAAGTGAGGTTGCCGTTGTAGCCCTGCTTCAAATTGACGTTCATCTGGTTCGCGATCTCGAACTTCATATTCTCCAGCGCCGCCTGGCTTCCCGGAATGTTGACTCTGCTCCTGCTCATCTTTTTCACCTCCCGAACAAGTCTGATGTTATTGTGACCTCATTCGAGCTTTTTAGACTGGTAGATTTTTGCGAGCGTCACGCGGACGGGTTTGTGCATTCATTTTGCCCGCCCCGCCACAAAACTATACACGAAAAAGCCCGCGCCGCGGGCAAATCCGCGGGCGGGCGGGTAACTTGTGAGACAGATACATGTTCGGTTCTTTCGCTTCACATTATCAGGCGAAAACGGCTTTTCAGCGTTTTTCGCCCAGGCAGGCGCGGATAGCCGCGGTCATGAACTTCGCGGTGCCCTCGCCGGCTTTGTCGATGTTCTTTGCGAACCGTTCGTCGGCTTCGTACATAGAAGCAAGCCCCAGCATGATCTCGTCGGTGCATTCGTAAAAGTTCCGGGTGATGACGTCCTGCCACTTCAGAACCAGCGCCTTCGCCTCTTTGCTATCGGGCACGGTACCCACCAGCTTTGCAAAGCCAGCGAACATTGCGTTGGTTTCCAGACTGATGCGGGCCCAGTCGTCCTTGCCATACGACGCGGCTTTTGCCGTGGACTGCTTGTAGGCGTCGGTATCGCCCCAGCGTTCCCGCGCTTCGTCCGCGTACTTGGCCTTCGCCTCCTCGATTTCCGTCATGTCAAACGCGTTGAGCTCCATGATGACCTCTCCTTTCAAAGCGCGCCCGGCGAGGGCGATCAGCCGGTCCAGCCGTTCCCGCCGCATGGTGAGCAGCGTTTTCTGCCTTTCCAGCGCCTCCCGGGCGTCGTAATCCGGGCGGGAGCGAACGCGCAGGATCTCGTCGATCGAAAAATCGAGTTCCCGGAAAAACAGGATCTCCGTCAGTGCTCCCACCGCCTCGTCGCCGTACAGGCGGTAGCCCGCCTCCGTGACCTCCGACGGTTTCAATAGCCCCGCTTGGTCGTAATAGCGCAGCGTACGCGCGCTGACGCCCGCCATCTTGGCCAGTTCTCCGACGGTGTACATCCGCTCACCTCCCTTCGAAAAGAGCATAAGGCATGACGTAACGTCAAGGTCAATGGGTTGGAATGTTAATTCATCGCGATTTCACGGAGCCGCTCCGAAAGTGCCTCCTGCGCCAGCGCGATCACCTGCTTTGCCTCATCGGAATCCGGCCGCTTCAAAAGGTTCCGCGCCTCGTCGTGGGTTTCTTTCAACAGCCGCCCGTCCGCCATCTGCCACAGGCCCATGGATGCGCCACCCGACTGCCGGAAGCCCAGCACATCGCCCGGGCCCCGCAACTCCAGATCCTTGCGCGCGATCTCGAAGCCGTCGTTGGTGGCGGTCATCAGCTTCAGTTTTTCATTGGATTCCGCCATCAGGAAGCACCAGGATTCCTGCGAGCCGCGGCCTACCCGCCCGCGCAACTGGTGCAGTTGCGCCAGACCGAACCGGTCGGCGTTTTCTACCACCATGACGGTCGCGTTTGGCACGTTGACGCCCACCTCGATGACGGTGGTGGACACCAGCACGTCCTGCTCGCCCTTTCGGAACGCATCCAGCGCCGCGTCCTTTTCCTGGCTCTTCATCTTGCCGTGCACCAGCCCGACGCGAAGGCCGCGGAGCGAGCGGTCGCGCAAGTCCTCGTACACAGCCTGCGCGTTCTGGGCGTCGATGGCCTCGGATTCCTCCACCAGCGGGCACACCACGTACACCTGCCGCCCCTCGGCCACTTCCTTTTTTAGAAAGCCGTACAGCGCCGAACGCTTTTCGTCAGGCACCACGCGGGTCTTGACCGGAGTCCTGCCGGGCGGCAGTTCGTCCACCACCGAGATGTCGAGATCCCCATACAGGATCAGCGAAAGAGTGCGGGGAATCGGCGTGGCCGACATGACCAGGACGTTTGCCGACTGCCCCTTGGCGCTCAGCGCGGTGCGCTGGCGGACGCCGAAGCGGTGCTGCTCGTCGGTCACGACAAGGCCCAGATTTTCGTATGTAACTTTTTCGGTGATCAGCGCGTGGGTGCCGATGGCCACGCGCCAGGCTCCTGACGCGATGGCCTCGTGGGCCTCCCGATGCTCCTTGGGCGTCATGCTGCCCGTCAGGAGGCCGCAGGCGACGCCCAGCGGCTCCAGAACCTGCTTGGCGGTCTCATAGTGCTGGCGGGCCAGGACCTCAGTAGGCGCCATCAGCGCGCCCTGAAAGCCGCGCTTTGCCGCCAGGTACAGCGCGCCCATGGCGATGGCGGTTTTGCCGCAGCCCACATCGCCCTGCATCAGCCGCGCCATCGCCGCCTCGTCTTCCATGTCGCGGGCAATCTCGCTGAGAACCCGCGCCTGCGCTCGGGTGGGCTGGTAGGGGAGCGAGGCCCAAAAAGCTTCGACATCCTCCGGCGGGCATGGAATGCGGATGCCCGCGCCCCGCCGCCCGCGCATCAGCCATAGCCCCACCTGGTAGATCAGTAGCTCCTCGAACGCCAGGCGGCGCTTGGCGACCTCCAGCGCCTCCATGCTCTCCGGCAGGTGGGCGGCGCGCATGGCAAAATTTCGCTCGCAGAGCGCGTGCCGCCGCCTGAGCGCCTCCGGCAGCTCGTCCGGCCACTGGCCCTCCATTTCCATCAGGGCCTGGGCCACGATGTCCCGGAACACCGCGCCGGGGATGCCGGCAGTCTTGCGGTAGACCGGGATAATGCCGCGCTCCTTTTCGAGAGACGGGCTGGACAGCTGCAAGCCGCCCTTGCGCTCGACGCGCCCGTAGAGCAGCACTTCCCGGCCGTCAGTCAGCGCCTTATCAAGCCACGGCTGGTTGTACCACACCGCGCGGATGGCGCCGCTGACGTCCACGACCTTCGCGGAGGTGATGGCCAGATGCCCTTTGCGGAAGGTGCGCGTTCCCTCAATCCGCCCGGACACCGCCGCCATTTCGCCCTCCATCAGCGCGTCGATGGGCGTAACGCGGGTCAGATCGCGGTATTCGGCGGGAAGGCGCAACAAAAGCTGGCGGACGGTTTCTATGCCGTCCGCCTTAAGCGCCTGCAAACGCGTTTTTCCGATGCCGCGGATGCCGGAGAGGTTTACGTCCATTATTCCACCGCGATCAGGTAATAGTACAGCGGCTGTCCGCCCGAATAGACGGACACGTCGCAGAAGTCGTAGCTTTCCGCCAGCCGGCTTTGCAGCGCCTCGGCCTGCTCCTTGGGGGTGTCCTCGCCGTAGTAGATGGTGATCAGCTCGCTGTCCTCGGTCACCATGTCCGCTAGAATTTCCTCCGCCACGGCGGCGGGGTCGTGGCCCAATTGCACAATTTTGTTGTCCACCAGGCCCATGATGTCGCCCTCGTGGATCTCGCGGTCGTCAAAGGTGGTGTCCCGCACCGCGTAGGTGATCGCCGCAGTGTGCACCCGCTCGGCCGCCTCCCGCATGCGCTCGGCGTTCTCCTCGCCGGGCAGGTCCGGCATGAACGCGATGGCCGCCGCGATGCCCATGGGTACGGATTTTGTGGGCACCACGAAGACTTTCTTTTCGGAGAGTTCGCTGGCCTGCTCGGCCGCGAGGATGATGTTGGTGTTGTTGGGCAGCACGAACACCTGCTTGGCGTGAGTGTTTTCGATGGCCTGAACCAGTTCTTCGATGGACGGGTTCATGGTCTGCCCGCCGTCGACCACCTGATCCACCGCCATATCGCGGAAGATCTCCACCAGGCCATCGCCCAGCGCCACCGCCACCATGCCGAATTCCTTGAGTTCCGGCTCCGGCGGCTTTTTCGCCATGCGCTCGCGGAACTCCTCCAGCATGTTATCGATCTTGATGGCGTCCAGTTCGCCCATCTCCAGCGCCATCTGCAGCGCGCGGCCGGGCTCGTTGGTGTGCACGTGCACCTTGACGACTTCCAGGTCGCCCACCACCAGCACGCAGTCGCCGATGCGCTCCAGGCGCTTGCGAAGCCTCGCAACCTCGCTGTCCTTGAGGTCGGGCTTGGGGTGGGACACGATGAATTCTGTGCAATAGGCGTACTTGATCTCGCCCAAGGATTCGTGGTCGTCGATAAATTCGCCCGGCAGCGGCGCGGCCTGCGCCTGCCCGGCGTCGGTCTGCTCCACAGGTTCGCCCGAGAGCGCGGCGTAGAAGCCGGCGTAAACCACCATCAGTCCTTTGCCCCCCGAGTCTACAACGCCCGCCTGTTTCAAAACCGGCAGCATTTCCGGCGTGCGTTTCAAAATAGCGTCGCCTACCGACAGAACTTTTCTCATCAGTTCCAGCATGTCGGTGGTCTTTTCACGCTCCAGTTCTTCGGCAATTACGCGGGCGACGGTCAGGATGGTGCCCTCCTTGGGCTTCATGACGGCCTTGTAAGCGGTGTCTGCGCCGCTCCGGAGCGCGCGGACGAACGTTTGCGCGTCCATCTCCTCCACGCCTTCCAGCGCGCGGGAGATGCCTCGAAGGATCTGGCTCAGAATGACGCCAGAGTTGCCTCGTGCCCCTTTCAGCGCGCCTTTGGCAACGGTGGTCGCCACGTCCGATACGGTGGGGAAGGTGCGGCTGGCCAGATCCTTGACGGCGGTGGCCATGGTCTGGGTCATGTTGGTGCCGGTATCCCCATCGGGCACGGGAAACACATTGAGGGCGTCGATGCTCTCGCGGTTCTTCGTGAGCAGCGCCGCGCCGGATAGAAACATGTCCTTGAGCATCATCCCGTCAATCGATTGAATCGGCAAAAGAATTCCCTCCCAGCCCCTGTGGACTTGCGTCAGACGCGGATGTCCTCCACGGACACGTTGATGCGATTGACTTTGATGCCAGTCAGGTGCTCGATTTTGTATTTTACGGTTTCGATAATCGTCTCGGCGACGGCGCTGATCGAAATGCCATACTCCACGATGATGAACAGATCGACATCCACGCTCTCGGCGGCAGGACGGATCCTGACGCCTCGGCCAAGGTTCTCGCGGCCCAGCATTTGTACAAAGCCGTCCGTGGTACGCTTCGCGGCCATGCCCACGATGCCGTAGCACTCAAGCGCCGAATACCCGGCGACTTTGAGCAGTACTTCCTCGTTGACGGTGACCGTGCCAAGATCGGTTTTGAACTTGCAATCCATAGCTGTTCCTCCATTGGAGGGCTATCGCCCTGCATCCATTAGTATACAGTTTTTTTCTAGGGCATGCAAGCACCGGCGTGCGTTTTTACATCTGCGCCCCCAGTCCGTCAAGTTTTACATCTTGGGGGGTTGCATTCGCGCTTGGCTAATGGTATAATACTGCTGTTTTGATGTCAATTTACGCCTGAAGGAGGTGTAGCAGATGGGCAAATTTTGCGA
>JAEVZE010000035.1 GCA_023392395.1 Bacillota bacterium | reverse complement strand
AGAGCCACCAAAAGCCCATTTTAGCCGTTGACTTTGCCTGGAATCCCTGATATAATAGCTGATGCTGGTTTTTCTTCTGGAGAGATGGCCGAGTGGTTGAAGGCGCTGGTCTTGAAAGTCCTAGATGAGTCAGCAAACCCAGTAAATACGGGGCTTTCGCCGATGTTTGACATCGGCGTTTTGCTTTTGGGAGGGCTATTCTGATGGCAGAAACGCCGCCCAAAAGCTGCCATCAGATTCGCGGAGAATCGGATGGCAGGGGCTTGGAAAATGGACAATTCTGATGGCAAGGGTAAATGACTGAATATTTCCAACCCGGAGGGCAAGGGTGCGCCGCGTCATGCTTCAAGAAGGGACAGCTTGCCATCAAGTCAATGTATAAAGTGGATGGCAGTTATCATCAGAGGGCTGAAGAAACCACCCCAAGCGCCACGCGATACTCTGCATGCTTGCAATAAGCATGCAAAGGCGTTCTTGCATGTGCGACAGAATATTCGCCACGACATGTAAGGAAACCTATGTCGCATGCGTCTAATCGGTTGAAGGGGGTGAACGGGTGCAAAGCTCCAGTGAGATCGGCCGACTCATGGAGGAACACGGCGACAGCCTGCTCAGATTGTGCCGCCTGTATTTAAACGACACGCACCTGGCGGAAGACGCCGTGTCCGAGACCTTCTTCAAGGCATACCGGCATCTGTCCGACTTTCGCGGCGGCGCGTCCGAAAAAACCTGGCTCACCCGCATCGCCATCAACACCTGCAACAGCATGCGGCGGAGTGCGTGGTTCAAGCGCGTGAGGGCCGTGGACCGTCTGCCCGAGCAGCTCATCCCCTTCGAGGTGCAGGACGACACCCTGTCCGGCGAGATCGCACGACTTCCTCTGAAACTCAAGCAGGTTGTGCTGCTGTTCTATTATCAGGATCTGAAGATCCGCGAAATCGCCGAACTCCTGGGCATCAGCGAAGGCGCGGTGTCCGTGCGGCTGACCCGCGCAAGGGCCAAGCTCAGAATCGACCTCACAGGAGGTGCTTGAGATGCATGATGTAAAGCGAACCATCGACGCCGAACTGTCTCATCTGCGTATGACGCCGGCGCACAAGGCGCTCATCGCCGCGCGCATCGACCGGTATGAGGAGGGCAACATGAATCGAAAATGGAAACTGTCCACTTCGTTGACCGCGACGCTCGCCGCCGCGCTGCTGTTGGCGACGCTGGCCTATGCCGCCACTCAATCCAACCTGCTCGCCCGGTTATTCCCGCATTCCACGCCAACCCCTCAGGCCGAGCACCTGCTGACGCCGGTCGGGCGCTCGCAATCCCAGGACGGCTGCAAGCTGACCATCGACGAGTACCTTCTGGATGGCACGACCCTGTATCTGCATTGGACGGCGGAATCCAGCGCCGCCGAACCGCTGCTGCTGCTCCCCGGCACGATCGAGGCCCCGCATTACATGCTGTCGGGCTATGGCGAATCCGACACGATCGGCCCCGCGGCGGGCGTGCTTCTGGGCGATGAAGTGAACGGAAAGCCTCTCAAGCGCAGCCACAGCGGCACCAGCCGCATCAACTTGAGCAGCCTGGCGACGCTAGACAAGCCGTTTGATGTGACGCTGACGGCGCTGTTCATGCGGCCCGTCGCGCCCATCGTCAAAGAAGCCGACATGACCGACCGGGAATCTTCCCCCACGCTGATGCTGATGCCGGATTTTGTCGACGACATAGGGTTTACACTGCTGCTGAACAAGTTTGAATGGCAGGATGACCATACTTGGAACATTTCTCGACCGGATGGGGTGGGCCTCAGTATGACTTACGTGACGGGTACCGACGGGAATTCCGATCTATACAACCAATGCTGGGACGAATCAGGCAATCATCTGACTGCCAAGGACTATGAACTGCAGGGCTATGCGTCTCTGGCGGCGGAAATTCCCGTCACGTTCACCGTGATCCCCGATGCCGCCAACATCACCCATGCCGGAATCGACACCCCGCTGAACTTTTCCTTCGAGGCGTTTGATGTTGAGGTCACCAAAGCCAACTTCACCGCGACCAGCCTTGATGTCCGCTTCCTCGTGGATGTCAAGCGCGCCGGGGAACTGTCGGCCGGGGATTGGGGCTTCGAGGTGCGGCCGGACGGACGGGCGCTGCCCTACGCGTTGGAACAGGCGCAGGAGGAAAGCGAGGATTGGCCCCGCGGCCGCTTCGCGGTGTCCATTCAAGGCGAGACATCCGAAGCCACCCCGTCTTTCATCACCGTCGTGCCCTACCTGGAGTCGAATGGCGACTACGCGAACCGCACCGTCCTGGACGCCTACACCATGACCATCCCGCTGAAGGTTTCCCCATAAGCAGGTGCCAGAGTACGACATCATACTCCAATTGGTATCAAAACCGGACGCTTGAAGACCCACTTGATGAACCCGCCGCAGGAACGGAAGCTCCCGCGGCGGATTTTTCGTCGGACGGGCAAAAAGTGCCGCTTTCATCCGACGCGTTATCTGCGTTTCGGACCGGATCAGCCCATATTCTCGCAGCCGTCTGGCCAGTAGCGGTAGGAAACCAGCGCGTAGTCGGCGGTGGCGAATTCCAGCTCGTACTCCACGCCGCCGGACATGCTGATCACGTAGCTGATGGAAGATGCTCCGCTTCCGTCCTGATTGAAATCGTGGCCAGACGAGGCGTATCCGTATGTGTTGATATAGGCTCTCTTCGGCTTCCTGCCGTCCTCGAACAGCGTTTGCACGATGTCGATGGCCTTTTCCCTCAGATCGGCCTTCACCTGCTTGATGCTCTTGTCCGAGGGCGCGGCCTGTCCGCTCCCAGCGCCGCGGTACGCGTAATCCAGAACGCTGTCCGCCGCGCCAATCTGGAGTTCACAGCTCTCGTAGGCGTAATCGCCGCCGTTTTCCCGGACTAGCATGTCCTCCGGGCCAAACCGGATCCGCCACAGCGCCCCGGGGTCATCACTATCGAAGATGGAGCCGTCCTCAAGCGTCGCAAACGCGGACAAGCCGCTCACATCCATGCAGAATAACTTCTCGGCCCAATCCTTCGCGATCTCGACAGCCTGCTGCTGGGGAATCATGTCCGGCGATTTTTTGAGCACAGCCTGGCGGGTGAGGGTGTCGGTCAGTTCGATGTAGTGCAGCATCTCGTCGTCTGACATTTCGTACTGCATGGGCAGGTGGATGGTGGCGATACCCTCGTCGAACCACAGGCTGCCGTCCGACGGCTCCGACGTATTGAGCGACGTCGAGGGACGGAGCCCGCTAAGCAGGTAGTCGGTCTTGAGCCGGGCGAGCCGGGCGTACTCATCGTCATTGAGCGAGCGGGACAGCGTGTACTGAGGCGTTTTCTCCTCCTTCATCCAGGAAAAATCCCAGTACATGAGGTTGTAGCTGCTGTCGACGCGCGCGCGGCCCGCGCTTTGTACTACCTGCCGAAGAAGTGGCAGCGCGGTTTCCCTTGTCAGCGGCGCCTCTCCGACACAAACAGTGATCACACCCAGATCCGTCTGAATGGTTCCGGGCGCGTCGTCGCCAACGGGGTAGGACTCCAACAAGTCTTGCTTGTATTTGTCGGGATCGGCGACGTCCTTCAAATTCGCTTCGAGTAGCCGCTCCTGCGCCTGCGGCGTGTAAGTGATCACGGCGACTTCGCCGCCGTTCAGCAGGTCGTCATCCTTTTGCATTGCCTTCTTGAGACCGTCCCACAGCTTCTGTTCTTCCGCGCTCAGAGGGCGGGAGCACTTGAGCTGATAGGACCCGAACCCCTCCGGCGGCGTGGGCAGCGGGACGCGCTCCGTGGCGGCAACGGTGGGCTGTAGGGCGACCTCTCCCTCGGGCAGCGCCTGGGCGAAGGCGAGTAGCTTCGGCAGCAGCAGCGCGTTGCCGATCACAAGCGCCAGGATCATGAGCGCGGCCAGGATTCCGTGTTTGTTCTTCACATTCCATCCCCCTCTCGTTTCGCGAGCCCGTTCTCCGGTTCGCGCTTCCATTGTGGGGGAGAAACGGTATCCGGGTCTTCACCGGGCTGTAACCGGGTTGTAAACTCCACCCGGACGGCGGTCCCGCGCCCAGGCTTGCTGTCGATGGTGAGCGCCGCGCCATGGGCGTCCGCGATCTGCTTCACCAGCGTCAGCCCCAGCCCCGCGCCGCCGCTTACCCGGGCGCGGGCCTTGTCGGTGCGGTAGAAGGCTTCGGTGGCGCGCTCCACCTGCTCCTTTGTCATGCCACGCCCATGATCCTCGACCTCAAAATAAGGGACACCCTCTTTCATCCCGGCGGTCACTTCGACGGCCTGGCCAGGCTGGGACGCGCGGGCGGAATTGACGATCAGGTTGATCAGCAGCGATTCGATCAGCGCCCCGTCGCAGACAAGGCTGTCAAGATGGCAATCCACGGTCAGGCAAAGCCCTTTTTCGGCGAGTTCCGCCGAGACGGCCCGGGCCGCGTGGTCCAGCAGCTGTTTGGCCGGTGCTTCTTTAGTCTCGATGCCGTCCTGCCTGAGGCCGGTCAGCTGGAGCAGTGCCTCGCTCATCCGCTGTATGCGCTGGCTCTCGGCGGCGATGTAGGCCAGCGCCTTTCTTTGATCGGCTTCCTCCAT
>JAEVZE010000025.1 GCA_023392395.1 Bacillota bacterium | reverse complement strand
GAATTGAACTCCTCAAGGGTGCGCACGTCCACGATGACGAGGCGATCGCCACTCTCCATCCGCGCCATGCCTTCCTCGGCCGTGATCTTGTGGTATTCCGCCGGAGCGGGCGTCGCGGCCTCCGCGGGCGCGACAGAAACCAGCGCCGACGGGGCAGGCGTCGCGTTGTACGCGGCACAATTCCGGGCGGAAGCGCCCACCACACTCCAAGCGCCCAGCGCGCCGGCCGCCACCAATGCGAGTACCATCCAAAGTACCTTGCTCATGCTGAATCCCCCGTTCTGTAACTTTAATAATTACATTTCGTGTCTTCAGCATAGCGCAGCAGCTGAGCGCTGTCAAGTACAGTTTGCGTTAACAGGCGCACGACAAAATGGCTGCTTCAGGGCGGGCCGTAGAGGTTATAATGATGGAAAATGTGTCAGTCCCGCACGATGACCGCCAGAAACACCAGGTCCTCGCTTCCGTTGTTCTCCACGGAGTGGCCAAACCCGTTGGGCGTGGACAGCGTGTCCCCTCCGGAAACGGCGACTTTTGTTCCGTTGTCGTCCGCCACGCCGGAGCCGGAGAGAAAGTGAAACAGCTCCGTCTCATTTTCGTGCACGTGGTAGCCAATGGACGCGCCGGGCGCAAGCCGGATCATCGTGTACAGCCGGAGGTTCTTCGGAATTTCGCGGGCCAGCGCGGTCAACGCCGCCGCGCCGTTTCCGCCGCGCATGTGTTCGCGCAGCTCGGTGGAATGGGTTTCTTTCAGATACAACATGGAATGTGCTCCTTTCGTCCTGACAAGATTATTTGCCCGCGCCCGGCCTGGGCCGCATGCGCCGCAAAAACGTAAATTCATTTTTTTCGTAGTCCAATACGCACTCCGTCCTGAGCTTGGACAGCTCCGCGGACATGGCGCTCCGGTCGACGCACAGGTAGTCGGCCAGTTCCTGCCGGTTGAAGGGGATGGCAAAAGAACGCGACCCCGCCTCGCGGGCCTGCTCTGATAAATAGGAAAGCAGTTTGTCCCTGGTGGTGCGCCGGGACAAGTGGCGGATCTTCGCGCCCAGCATGATGTTCTTGCGGGCCAGGATCGCCATCAGGTTTTCGATCAGCCGCGTATGGAAGGGGCAAGCGGTCGGGCAGGTGACCAGGATCTTTTTCACATCGATCAGCAGTAGATCGCAGTCTGCCGCCGCCTCCACCGAAAAGGGCATGTGTTCCGAGCCTGCGCAGGCGAAGGCCTCGCCAAACAGGTCGCCCGCCTCCATCCGGCCGATGATGGCGCGGTTGCCCATCGGGTCCTCGGCGGTCACCTGCACCGCGCCGGACGTGAGCAGCCCCACCGCCGGCGCGTCGCCCGCGGAGAACACCATCTCGCCCTTTTTGTAGCGCCGACGTACCGCCTGCAGGCAGCCCAGCAGGCTCTCCCGCTCCGAGCCCTCGATGCCAGAAAACAATTGTTCCACGCCGCGCCCTCCCGTTGGATTTCCAACAGACAACCCGCCTGCATTGTACTAAAATAAGCGCGTAAAGTCAAGGAGGTGCTCCAAGATGAAGCGCAAAATCATTCACATCGACGAAGAAAAATGTAACGGCTGCGGCGCGTGCGCGGCGGCTTGTCACGAAGGCGCCATCGGCATGGTGGACGGCAAGGCGCATTTAATGCGCGAAGACTACTGCGACGGCCTGGGCGATTGCCTGCCCGCCTGCCCCACGAACGCGATCACCTTTGAGGAACGGGAGGCCCCTGCCTACAACGCAGCCGCGGTTGCCGCGTCCAAGGCCGCGCCCGCGCACGATACGCAGCCCCTTCCCTGCGGCTGCCTCGGTGCTCATTCCAGGCACATTGAACGGAAAGCCGAAGTTGAACCGGAAGCCGTCGCCTGCGCCGCGCCGGTCAGCCAGCTGAACCAGTGGCCCGTGCAGATCAAGCTGGCGCCAGTCAACGCGCCCTACTTCAAAAACGCGAACCTCTTGATCGCCGCCGACTGTACCGCCTACGCCTACGCCGACTTCCACCGCCGGTTCATGAAGAACCACGTCACCTTGATCGGCTGCCCGAAGCTGGACAGCGGCGACTACGCCGACAAGCTGACCGAGATCCTGGCGCGAAACGACATCAAACGCGTCACCGTGGTTCGGATGGAGGTTCCCTGCTGCGGCGGCATCGTGCATGCGGTCATGGATGCCTTGAAGCGCAGCGGCAAGTTCATCCCCTGGCAGGTCGTAACGCTGTCCACGGACGGCGAGATCATCGACGAATAACCGACAATCATTGAGGAGGATATAAGAATGAGTATGTTTTGCTTCCAGTGTGAGCAGGTCGCGGGCGGTAAGGCCTGCACCGGCAAAGCCGGCGTGTGCGGCAAGCCGGATGTCGTCGCCCTTGACCAGGACGCCCTGACCCGCGCGCTGATCGCGCTGGCCGTCGCCGCCGGCGACGCCCCGAAGGCCAGTTCCGTCCGGTTGATGGTGGACGGGCTGTTCACCGCCGTCACCAACGTCAGCTTTGACAGCGACAGCATTCGCACGCGAACCGCTGAGGTGGAGCGCGAAGTCGCCCGGCTCGGCGGCGCCGTGCCCGCCAACGACGTTGGCCCGCTGACGCTGTGGACCGAGAACGAGGACGTTCGCTCGCTGAAGTCACTGATCCTGTTGGGCCTGCGCGGCACCGCGGCCTATGCCGCCCACGCCCACGCGCTGGGCCTGGAGGACGATTCGGTCAACGCCTTCTTCTTCGAGGGCCTGCGCGCTGTCGGCAACCCGGACGCAGGCGCGGATGTGCTGCTCCCGCTGGTGCTCAAGACTGGTGAAATCAACCTCAAGTGCATGGAGCTTTTGGACAAGGCCAACACCTCGGCCTATGGTACCCCGGTACCGACCACCGTTCCGTTCTCCATCGAAAAGGGACCATTCATCGTGATCTCCGGCCACGATCTGAAGGACCTGGAGCTGCTCTTGAAGCAGACCGAGGGCCGAGGCGTCAACGTTTACACCCACGGCGAAATGCTGCCCGCCCACGGCTACCCGAAGCTCAAGGCCTACAAGCACCTGAAGGGCAACTTCGGCACCGCCTGGCAGAACCAGCAGAAGGAGTTTGACGGCGTCCCGGCCGCGTTCCTGTTCACCACCAACTGCCTGATGCCGGTTCGCCCCAGCTATGCCGACCGCGTGTTCACGACGGGCCTGGTCGCCTACCCGAGCCTGGTCAAGATCGGCGAGGACAAGAACTTTGAGCCGGTAATCCAGAAGGCGCTGGAACTGGGCGGTTATCCTGAAGACCACCCGATGACGGGCATCAACGGCGGCACCACCGCCACCACCGGCTTTGGCTGGGACACGGTGCTGGGCGCGGCGGGCCAGGTGATCGACGCGGTCAAGGCCGGACAGCTCAAGCATATCTTCCTGGTGGGCGGCTGCGACGGCGCGCGCCCGGGCCGCAACTACTACACCGAGTTCGTCGAGAAGTCGCCCAAGGACACCCTGGTTCTGACGCTGGCCTGCGGCAAGTTCCGGTTCAACGATCTGGAGCTGGGCACGGTGGCGGGCCTGCCGAGGCTGATGGACATGGGTCAGTGCAACGACGCGTTCTCCGCCATCAAGGTGGCGGTAGCGCTGGCGGACGCCTTCGGCTGCGGCGTCAACGACCTGCCGCTGACGCTGGTACTCTCCTGGTACGAGCAGAAGGCTGTCGCGATCCTTTTGACCCTGCTGGCGCTGGGCGTGCGGAATATCAAGCTGGGTCCGACGCTGCCCGCCTTCGTCTCCCCCGCGATTCTTTCCTACCTGGTGGAGCACTACGGCATCGCGCCGACCACCACCGCCGAGGCCGACCTCAAGCAGATCCTCGGGTAACCCATAACCCTTCCCACCCTGCAGTCTTCGGACTGCAGGGCGTTTTTTTATGACGATACAAGAATCCCGCTGCCATCGACCCATCCCGCGGCTGCTTTGCAGAAAGACCTTTTTGTGATATTATGGGGACGATAAGAAAACTCGGGAGGAATGTTAGGTGGCGCTGGAAGAACTGTTGGCCCTTCCCAAGGACGACCTGCCGAAGGCGGCAGAATCGCTGACCTTGGGTGACATCGTTGGTCTCGTGGACCTCCTGGACGAGAAGGCGGACGAAGTGCGCTATCCGGCGCTGCTCCTGCTGGCAGCCCGGTCGGAGCGCACCCCGGA
>JAEVZE010000021.1 GCA_023392395.1 Bacillota bacterium | reverse complement strand
CCCCACAGGGGTCCGGCAATGGGTATGCGCGAAGTTGGTCAGCTATTCTTTGGGCGTTGAAAAACCCGATTGGTTTTCAACGCGGAGGAAGAAACCGCGCGGGCTTGAAACCTCGCGGGATTTCTGGCGGCCCGCTGACTGGCGGGACTGTTTCCATAACCAGGGTGCACAGTGATTATCAAAACCGTTCCCAGCGCGCGGGCCGTCGGGAACGATGAAACATGACGGGAACTTGTCAAACAGTTGCGTTTAGGGATTCCTCCAGAATTTCATAGCCGTCCGCGCCCAGGTAGCGACAGAAGTCCTTTAGGCACGCCCTTTGCGCCGCGCGCATGTTGCGGTCCGGCTTCCTCTCCCACCACCAATGGGCGATCTGCAGCTTGCCACCCCGGAAGTGTGCCGGCTCGAACCGGGCGACGAACGCATCCCGGTGGTACACCGGCAGCACGTAGTATCCGTACTTGCGCTGGGGTGCGGGCACGTAGACCTCCCAGCGGTACTGGAAGTCATACAGCACCTCGATCAGCCGCCGATCCCAGATGAAATTATCCAGCGGCGCGATGACGCGCATGCGTCCGTCCGGCTCCGAGGAAAGCGCGCTTTCCAGAATGGGGAGATCGTCTGTCCGCAAGTACATCGGCTTTTTGAGGTCCTCCACCTGCGCTTCCACGATCTTTCCCTCGCCGAGCAGCCTTTGTAGAACCGCCTGCCGCTCCCCGGCCTTCATGGAGACACCCAGCAGCGCGTCGCTGGGGCCGTCCGGGAGGATGCCGACGCTGCCGATCCGCCGGAGCATTTGCCAGGCGTGGTAGTCTTCCTCCCGCGGGTTTGGGTCCGCCGCGGCGAGCACTTCCACGGGGATGTACTTGCCGATCAAATCAAAATAACGCCGTGCGCCGCTGCGGTGGTGGAGCACCAGGTCGCCCCGCATCCACAGGCTCTCCAGCGCGGCGCGGCCCAACTTCGTCGGGCCCCAGGGCCAGTTCACCTTTTCGTTCAGCGGCAGGTCGTCCGAGCAAAGCGGGCCGCGCTCTGAGACCTCCCGCAGCACATGTTCGTAGCTGTTTTGAACCGCTTCATCCTTGGGGTGGTACCAACCGCTGCCCTCCTGCCGGGCGCGGGAAAAGTAGGGAAAGTCGCTGACCAGATAGATCGCCAGGTTCTTGTCGAACCCGTCCAAGAGCGTCCTGTCCGCGTACAACGCCTTCAAAAGATGCTCCGCCCTGTAGCCGGGGATGCGGCTCTGCAATGTCAAATCGGCGTTCCTGCCCACCACGTCCAGTGGATCGTACTGGATGCAGCCCCGCCGCGCGACGTGCTCAGCCACCTTCCCCGCGGGCGTCGTCGCGGTCATGGGCCGCTCAAAATGCAGGTGGGACAGGTAGCGCCGGGCTTCGGCGCGCGTTAGCTTCATACCATCTCCCCCGTGAGCTTTTCCAGGATTTCGATCAGCGTGTGCTTCGCACCCTCCGCTGCGGCGCCGATGCAGGCGGGGCAGCCGCTCTCGCAGGGACAGGCCTTGACCGCCTCCAGCGCCCTTCTAAACAGCTCGAAGTCCATCTCGTACACCCGGTCGGATAGGCCCAACCCGCCCGGCGTGGCGTCGTTCAGGAACAGCGTGGGGCTCTTAGTGTAGGAGTCCCGGGTGTGGTAGCTGACGTGAATGTCGCTCGGCGCGCACATCAGGTACGCGGGTGCGATGCCGCGCAACAAATGCGCCAGTCCCACCATCGCGGTCTGCACTGGTTCGCGCCCGTACTCTGCCTCCAGCGACTCGGGCAGAATCCACCAGCAGGCGGTGGTATGCATCTCCAGTTCCGGCAGCGTCACCGGGCCCCAGCCCAAGTTCTCCTGGGTATCCAGTTTCATCTTCTTGAACAGCGTTACGATGGAGCTCACCAGCACTTCGCCCCGGTGCCGCTCCATTTCGCCCATCGGATAGGCGTCAAAGTCGTCCAGCACCTTGACGCTGACCGTCAGGTTGGCGTCGGTGTAGTAATCCACGTCCACCGCCCGCACGTAGGCCTTCTTATTGTCAAAGTCCAGCTGTTCCACCTGGTACTGCCTGCCCTCGTGCAGGTAGATGGCGTACTGGTGCAGAAGCATCGGCACGGTGTAGCGGTCCATCTCGCCCAGCACGCGGTGCTTCGAAGGCTGCGAGATGTCCACGATCACGAAGTTCTGATCGGATGCGGACCTGAGGCTGATCCCCGCCTGCGGGAACTCCTCCGCCATCCAGTAGTATCGGCCCCCGGTCTTTTGCAGGATGCGTTCCTCGCACAGGTATTCCAGCATTTCTTGGGTGGATTCCAGCCCGCCGAAGCGCTCCCCTTCCTCAAAGGGCAGCTCATAAGCGGCGCACTTCAGGTGGCTTAAAAGGATGTATAGATTGTCCGGGTTGATCAGCGCCCGCTCCGGCGAGCGGCCGAAGAAGAAGTCCGGGTGGCTCACGATATACTGATCCAGGGGGCTGGAGCTTGCGACCAGAATGGTCAGCGATTCGCCCTGCCGCCGCCCGGCGCGCCCCGCCTGCTGCCAGGTGCTGGCAACGGTGCCGGGATAGCCGCACAAGAGGCATACGTCCAGCTGCCCAATGTCGATGCCCAGTTCCAGCGCGTTGGTGGAAACCACTGTGGATACCTCGCCCGCGCGAAGCGCCTTTTCGATCTGTCGTCTCAGCGATGGCAAGTAGCCGCCCCTGTAGCCCCGAACGCGCCCCGCGTCGCCAAGCGGCTCCCGCACGATGTCCTTGAGGGATTTCACCATCACCTCGACCGCGAGGCGGGAACGGGCGAACACGATCGTCTGAATGTCGTTTTTAAGAAGGTCTATGGCGATTTTTCGAGTCTCGGGAAGGGAGCCCGCGCGGATGCCCAATTGGCGGTTGACCACCGGCGGGTTGTAGAAGATCACGTGCTTTTTCGCGGCCGGCGCGCCGTTATCGTCCACAGAGAACACGTCCTCGCCGGTCATCATGCGGCTGAGCTCCGCCGGGTTTTGGATGGTGGCCGAACAGCAGATGAACTGCGGGTGCGCGCCGTAGAACGCACAGATGCGCTTGAGCCGCCGTATTACATTGGCCAGATTCGAGCCGAACACACCCCGGTAGGCGTGGATTTCGTCGATCACCACGTACTTCAGGTTTTCAAACAGCTTGACCCACTTGGTGTGGTGCGGCAGGATGCCCGCGTGCAGCATGTCCGGGTTGGTGACCACGATGTGGCCCGCCTGCCGGATGGCGGTGCGGGCGCTGGCGGCGGTATCGCCATCGTAAGTGAAGGCTTTGATTTCCGCGCCCATTGCCTCGATGACCTCGTACAGTTCCGAGACCTGATCGCTGGACAGCGCCTTGGTGGGAAACAGGTACAGCGCGCGGGCGGACGGGTCCACTTTGATGGCGTTCAGGACGGGCAGGTTGTAACACAGCGTCTTTCCGGACGCGGTGGGCGTGACCACCACGATGCTGCGGCCGGTCGAAAGCTGGTCAAAGGCCTCCCGCTGGTGGCTGTACAGGCGATGAATGCCGCGCGTTTCCAGCGCAGCGCGAAGCGCCGGATCCATCGAATCCGGAAAGGACGCGTACCGGGCTTCCCGGGCGGGCACCTCGCGCCAGCAGGCGACGTTGCGCATGAACGCATCGTTTTGCCTCAGCGCGCTCAGATATTGCGCGAGATTCATCCCCGGCCTCCCTTCATGCTTCCTCGAGCACGACCGTACCGCGCTCCAGTGACTTCTTCACATCGACGAGTCGCTGGTTTTTCGAACCCCGGAAGCGCTTCTCCAGCGTCCGCTGCGAAAGCAGAAATGGGCCGTCCACCACCACGTCGCAAGCCGCCACCAACTGTTTTTTTACGGGATCGGCGCACAGTTCTTCAAAGGTATAGCCGCTGTAAGCCCAGACGTTCAGGCCCATCCCGCGGGCCTCCTCCGCAAGGCGCGCGCAGGCGTCCGCCTGCATAAACGGCTCGCCGCCGGACAGCGTCAGACCGTCCAGCAACGGATTTTTCCGCATGGCGTCCACCAGGCTGTCCAGGGATACTTCGCGCCCGCCGCTGGGGTCGTGGGTCTCCGGGTTGTGGCAGCCGGGGCAGTTATGGGGACAGCCTTGCGTGAATACGGTGAAGCGAAAGCCGGGGCCGTCGACGATGGACTCCTGGACGAGACCGGCGATGCGAATGTTCATAAAAACGCTCCCGTTTTGTATCCTCAGACTAAAAATGCGCGGCGCTGTGGCACGAGGCCAACGCGCCGCGCGTCCTGATAGCGCGTGTCTTGAAATATAGTCAGACCATTATTCGACGCAGCTGCACGAATGCTTCAGGCGCTCAGACTCCTCGGTGCGCTTGGCGTTGTTGAACCGGTCTAGCGTGCCGACCAGGTAACCGGTGATGCGGCGGATGCGCTCGAAGTGGTGCTCATCCTCGGAGCGGCCGCAAAGCGGGCAGGTGTCGCCGATGACGCCGTTGTAGCCGCAAATCGGGTCCCGGTCCACGGGGTGGTTGATGGAGCCATAGCCGACGCCGCTCTCCTTCATGAGCCGCACGATCTTCTCAAACGCCTCCAGGTTCTGGGCAGTGTCGCCGTCTAGCTCCACGTAGGAGATGTGGCCTGCGTTGGTCAGCGCGTGGTAGGGCGCTTCAATCTGAATCTTCTCCACCGCGCCGATCGGGAAATAGACCGGGATGTGGAAGCTGTTGGTATAGTAATCCCGGTCGGTGACGCCGGGGATCGCGCCGTAGCGCTCGCGGTCTAGCCGCACGAAGCGGCCGGAGAGGCCTTCGGCGGGCGTGGCCAGCAGCGTCACGTTCATGCCGGTCTTCTGGCTGTACTCGTCGCAGCGGGCGCGCATGTGGCCGATGATCTCAAGCCCCAAGTTCTGCGCCTGCTGGCTCTCGCCATGGTGCTGGCCGAGGAGCGACTTCAGCGTCTCGGCAAGGCCGATGAAGCCCATCGACAGCGTGCCGTGCATGAGCACCTCGCGGATCTCGTCGTCCCAGTTCAAATTCTCGCTGTCCAGCCAAACGCCCTGGCCCATCAGGAACGGGAAATTGCGCACCTTCTTGCCCGCCTGGATCTCGAAGCGCTCCAGCAGCTGATCAAACACCAGGTCGATGGTTCTGTCCAACTCAGTGAAGAACTGCTCCACGTTTCGGTTGGCCTTGATGGCGATGCGCGGCAGGTTGACGGAGGTAAAGCTCAGGTTGCCGCGGCCGTTGGAAATCTCCTTGGTCTTGTCGTGGACGTTTCCGATCACGCGAGTACGGCAGCCCATATAGGCGATTTCCGTCTCCGGATGGCCGGGTTTGTAGTACTGCAGGTTGAACGGCGCGTCCTGGAACGCGAAGTTGGGGAACAGCCGCTTGGCCGACACGCGGCAGGCCAGCTTGAAAAGGTCGTAGTTGGGGTCGCCGGGGTTGAAGTTGATGCCCTCCTTGACCCGGAAGATCTGGATTGGGAAGATGGGCGTCTCACCGCCGCCCAGGCCTTCCTCGGTGGACAGGAGGAGATTACGCATCACCAGACGGCCTTCGGGCGACGTGTCCATGCCGTAGTTGATGGACGAGAACGGCACCTGCGCGCCGGCGCGGGAGTTCATGGTGTTCAGGTTGTGGATCAGCGCCTCCATCGCCTGGAAGGTGGCGCGATCGGTCTCCTCGCAGGCCTTCTGCTGGGAGAATGCCTGCACGCGCTCGACGTCGGCATCGGAGAGGCCCTGTTCGTCCAGGATTTCGCGTTCGGCGGCCTTGTACGCCGGGTTCTCCACCAGCGCGGGCGAAACGCCGCGGCCCTTCAATTCGTCATAGTACTTCTTGACGAACCCTTGCGCGTCCGGGATGGAGG
>JAEVZE010000020.1 GCA_023392395.1 Bacillota bacterium | reverse complement strand
ACCGGAGCGAGGCGACCCTTCGGGATACGCCTTCGGCGTGAAATGCAGCGCTACGGTGAGCGGAAGGTGACGATGCTATGCGCGAAAAGATCCGCTGCACCAACGCTTTAATGTTTGGAATTGGTATTACTTGATCAGGCGGATCACGTTCCAGCTGAGCGCCGGGATGGCGATGGTCAGCTTGCCGCCGTCCAGTTTGCCGCCGGGACCTGCGACGGGTGCGACGTTGTCCGGGTTTTCTTCCGTATTCACGGCCTTCACGTCGTCGTGGTGCAGCACGGTATGCTCCACGCTCTGAAGGCCGGCAAAGTCGCGCAGGTCGGCCGTCAGTTCGATGGCGTCCGTCATGCTGCGGTTGACCGCAAAGATGGTGACGCTGCCGTCCTCCGCCATCGTCGCCGTGGCGTCCAGTTCTGGCACGCCCTCAAAGTCCCTGCAATCGTAGACTGGGGAAGACACGATCGCGTTCAGGGACGTACCGCGGCCGTACTTCGACGCCTGCTGGAGCGGCCAGTAGATGGTCTGCGCCCACGCGCCGCCGCCGTTTCTCGTCATGATGGGCGCGATCACGTTGACCAACTGCGCCATGCATCCGATCTTCACGCGGTCGGCGTTGCGGATCAGGGTATTGAGCATCGAACCCACCAGCAGCGCGTCCTCGAAGTTGTAGATGTCCTCAAGGAGTGGCAGCGCCCGGTTCCACTTGCCTTGTTTCCAGGCTTCCTTGTCCTGATCGTTACTGTGATACCACACGTTCCACTCGTCGAACGACAGATGCAGCTTCTTTTTCGAGTGCTTCTTGCCGCCCACCGCGTCACAGATGGAGACGACGGTCTTGATGAAGGCATCCATGTCCATCGAGCGGGCGAGGAAGCCGGGAGTGTCGTTTGTGGGATTGCCGTAGTAGCGGTGCAGCGACACGTAGTCCACGTTGTCGTAGCACTCGTCCAGCATTTGCAGTTCCCAGTCGCCAAAGGTCTTCATCTCGGAAGAGGAGGAGCCGCAGGCCACCAGCTCAATGGACGGATCGACCCACTTCATGACCTTTGCGGCCTCGTTGGCTACGCGGCCGTACTCGGTGGCGGTCTTGTGGCTGATCTGCCAGGGACCGTCCATTTCGTTGCCCAGGCACCACAGCTTGATGCCGAAGGGCTCCTTCGCGCCGTTTTTCACGCGCAGGTCGCTATAGTAGCTGCCGCCGGGGTGGTTGGCGTACTCCACGACCGAGCGGGCCGCGTACACGCCGCGGGTGCCCAGGTTGATGGCGTACATGGGCTGGGTGTTCGCCTGTTTGCACCAGTCCACGAACTCGTGCAGGCCCACCTCGTTGGTCTCGGTGGTAAACCAGGCCAGATCCAGCCGGTGACGGCGAGATTCGCGCGGGCCGATGGAGTCTTCCCAGTCAAAGCCCGACACGAAGTTGCCGCCCGGATAGCGGGTGACCGGCACGTCCAGCTTCTTTACCAGGTCGATCACGTCGCAGCGGAAGCCGTTTGCGTCCGCCGTGGGGTGGCCGGGCTCGTAGATGCCGCCGTAGACGGCGCGGCCCAGGTGCTCGATGAAGGAGCCATAGAGGCGCGGGTCGATTTTGCCGATCGCGTATGCCCTGTCCAGCGTCATGGTTGCCTTTTTCATAGTGCATTCTCTCCCGGTATAGTCTTTGAATTAGCCTTGCAATCCCCAGAGCGCCTCGCCGGAGGCGGAGAGCATCGTAAGCGTCCTGACCCAGGCCCCGCGTTCCGCGTCGTACCCGGCGGAGAAGCGGCCCTGGTAGGTGACCCCGTCCAGGGTGATGCTGCCGGACGCGTCCCAGCTGCCGGTCAGCTCGCCCGTGATGGCGCCGTCCTCGTTCAACGTCACCGCTTTGGAGCGGTGCTGGAAGGTGTTGACGTCTTTTTCGTGGAGCAGAAGCCGCCACGCGCCCGAAACGGGGCCGGTCAGCGCCGGGGCGCCATCCGCGTACCGAAGAGGCGAGACCACCGGCCAGCCGTCGCCGTTGAACCAGAACTCATGCACCCGGTCGCGAAACTCGTCGCCCAGCTGAGAAAAGCGCGTGTGGAAGACGAGAAAGTAGCGGCCGGTTTCAAAATCGTAGGTTGCGCTGTTGTGGCCGGGCGACTTGTAGGCCTGCTCCGGCAAGGGTTCCACACCTTCAAGCGGCATAAACCGGAACCCGCCCATTAGTTTCACGCCGTAGGGCGCGATAGCCCTGTCGTCAAAGAAGCTGCCGTCCGGCCCGCCGCAGGCGATCATGTCCTGGCCCAGCGCGTCCACGTAGGGGCCGTCAGGGGACTTGCTTCTGCACACGCGGATGTTGTAGCCGCCAGAGGCGTTCAGACCGCCAAAGGACAGAAACAGGTAGTAGTAAGCTGTGTCCGGCGAATACAGGATGTACGGCCCTTCGATGCGGCTGTGGTTTTTGCCCAGCAGCTTTTTGCCGTAGCCCTGGCCGGGCAGGGGCAGACCGGTGGATTCGTCCATCTTCAGGATGAAGATGCCGCCGGAGTAGGAGCCGTAGACCATCCAGAGCTGCCCGTCATGATCGTGGAACACGTCGGCGTCAATCACGTTGGGGTCCATCGTGGCGTCGTAGGGCTTGCCGCCCTCGCCGTTTCCCACCATGCCGGATCGTAAGAACACGCCTTTGTCGGCAAAAGGCCCTTCCGGGCTGTCCGACACCGCCAGGCCCATCGCGCTCAAGGGACTGGATCCCTCGCAGCAACAATAATACAGGTAATACTTTCCGTCCGCAAGCCTTACCACGCTGGGCGCCCAAAATGTGTCGGTCTTCGCCCAGGAAAGCGCGTCCTTCATCTGGTTCTGGACGTCGGTCACCAGCGTGCAGCCCGAATGGGCGTCGGTGGAGATCATCTGCCAGTTCATCAGGTCCCGGGATTTCGCAGCGGTCATGTGGCTGCCGTAGATGTAGTACCAGCCGTCCGCCTTCAAAATCGACGGGTCGTGCACGTAGGCGTCGGTGAAAGTGGGCGCGTCCGGCGCGTTTGACGCCCCTGCGGGCAGTGCAAAGCACAGCGTGAGTAGGGCCAGCGCAATGCTGGTCAGGCGCCTCGTCATCCCTTCACGCTCCCGGCCGTCATGCCCTCGATGATGAACTTCTGCGCGAAGATGTATAGCAGCAGGATCGGCAGCACCGCAAAGCAGCTTCCGGTGATCATCAGGTCGTAGTTGTTGCCGTAGGGTGTGAACAACGTGTTGAGGCCGATGGGCAGCGTGTACTTGGTCATGGTCTTCAGAACCAGCATCGGCCACAGGAGGTTGTTCCACGCGCCCATGCCCACCATGACCGCCATCGAGGACATCGCGGGCCCCATGATCGGCAGGATGATGCGGAAGAAGATCGAGTATTCGTTGCAACCGTCCACGCGCCCAGCGTCCAGCAAGTCCTTCGGCAACCCCGACAGGTATTGCCGGAAGAAGAAGATCGCCGACACGCTGGCCAGGAACGGCAGCATGATGCCCCAGAAGTTGTCCAGCAGCTTCATCTCGTTGGCCTGCACGTACATGGGCAGCATCAGGATCTCGAAGGGGATCATGAGGACGATCAAAACGCACAGGAAGGCGGTGTTTTTCAGCTTGAATTCGTACATTTCAAACCCGTAGGCGACGAACGCGCTGATCAGCAGCGTCAATGCCGTCTGCGTGATGGTGACGAACATGCTGTTTTTGAACCAGGTGAAGTAGTCGTGGGGCAGGTATTCGCCCTCGATGGTCATGCCCGTGAACAGGTATCGCCAGGGCTTGATGCTCCACTTTTCAAACTCCAGCCTCAGGTTCAGGCCGTTTTTCCACAGCTCCGCGCCGCCCTTGAAGGTGCCCAGCACCATCGCGAAAAGCGGGATCAGCACCAGAATGGCCAGAACGGTAAAGAAAAGGATCAAAAAGGCACGGGCCACCGGGCTATAGCCCAGCTTGCCGCCTGCCTTTTTTGTCGCGGCCGCCGTCGTCATACCTTATCCCTCCTTCTGCCAATGGTGCCCGTAAGCCTAAGCTGCGTGAGGTTGATGGCCATCGTGGTCACCAGCAGCACCAGGCCAACCGACGAGGCGTAGCCCATGCGGAGCTTTTCAAACCCATAGCGGTACAGGTAGCCCACGATGGTCAGGCCATAGTTGTGGGCCGAGTTGTTGTTGCCGTAGATCATGTAGCTCTCGGTGAACATCGCAAGGCCCGCGTAGATTGAGATGGTCAGCACGTAGATCGTGGTGGGTTTCAGAAGCGGCCAGCCGATGTGCAAAAACTTCTGCACCGGGCCTGCGCCGTCGATGTCCGCCGCCTCGTAGAGGTCGTTCGGGATCGACTTGAGGCCTGCCAGGTAGTACAGCATGTTCATGCCCGTCCAGCGCCAACAGCAAAGCAGCACCAGCGCCAGGACGCTGGGGTATTCCAGCTTCATCCAGATGATGGCGGGCTTGCCAAAGAGCGCCAGAAGCGAATTCATCATCGCGCCCGGAAGTTCCGAGAACATCATGCGGAAGATGATGCCCGCCACCACGACCGAGCTTAAGACCGGCACGAAGTAGACCGACTTGAACACTTCGCCAAACTTCATGGACTTACTGGAAATCATGTATGCAAACAGCAGCGGGAAGGGAATCAGCAGCGCGCAGGTGATCACCATGTACCGGACGGAATTGTACACCGCCTGGCCGAACACCTTGTCGCCCAGCAGCCGCTGATAGTTTTTTAGCCCGACCCATTCCACCTTGCCGGGCAGAATATCCTGAAAGCTCATCTTCACCGTTGAGATGAGCGGATAGACGAAGAAGATGAGGAACGTCAGGATGAACGGAAGGATAAACACGTAGGGGGCAATCCTCTGGGAATAGAGCAACTTCTTGATTTTCTGCACCTGGCATCACTCCCGTCGCAATCGATACGGGTCCGCCGGCGGGGGATGCGCTCCCCCGCCGGCGGCATTTCGCGTTGTTGAGCCTTAGAAGATGTCCGCCTCGATGGCTTCCTGCGCGGTCTTGAGCTCCTCGGCCGCGTCCAGCTTGTCGATGTAGACGTTGTTCCACAGCGTGGTATCCAGGTAGGTGTTGATGGTGGGGCTGATGGAGGTGGAGGCAACGTACTTGATCTCGTCCTTGATGGCGTTCAGCGTGTCGAACACGTTGGTCAGGAAGTACTTGTTGAACTTGTTGTCCGGGTTCTTGGTCAGCGCTTCGTCGGTCCACACGGCGGTGTTGACCGGGTCAAAGCCCAGCACGTTCCAGATCGTCTGCTCACCCAGGTCAGACAGCTTGGCATAGGTGACGAACTTGGCAGCCAGATCGATGTTGGGGCAGGTCAGCGTGACGACGGTGCCGGTGCCGCCAAGGCCGATGGAGCGGGGCTGGCCGGCTTCAAACACGGGTGCCGGGGCGATGGCGAACTTGCCGGACATGCCCGAGATTTCGTCCACAAAGCGGCTCATGTACCACTCGGGCATGATGACGGTGGCGCACACGCCGGTGCCGATCCAGGCCTTGCCCTCTTCGGTGTCGGGCTGGCCGCCGGGGCAGACCATCGCGATGCCGTCGTTAAGCCAGGACTGCTGCGTCTGGATGGCCTTGAGCATTTCGGGGGTGTCGATGGTGGGCTTGGGCGCGTCGGGATCGGAATTGTCCTGGAAGTCCACGCCCTGCTCGGTGAGCATCAGGCTGGTCTGCCAGTGGGTAGTGGTTTCCACAGTGCCCATGAAGGCGTTGGGGTTGGCTTCCTTCAGCTTCTTGCCGGCGGCCGCCCAATCGTCCCAGGTCACGATGGTCTTGTAGTCGATGCCGGCTGCGTTGAGCAGCTCGGTGTTGTAGAAGGCGACCGTCGCGCCGACATGGTAGTCAACCGCGTAGTGATCGTCGCCCTTGGAGTAGATCGACAGGCGGCTGGGGACGATGGTGTCGATGTAGGGCGCCAGGTAGTCGTTCAGCTTGACCAGCTGCGGCTCGCCCAGCAGAACATTCGGGAACTGGCCCAGCTCGACGTCGCAGATGTCAGGCGCGCCCACGCCAGACTGAAGGGCGACCTTCAGCTTGTTGTGCATGTCGTCATAGCCCAGAACCGTGGCTTCCAGCTCGATCTGCTGGTCCGGGTTCTCCTTGTTCCACGCTTCAGTCATAGTGTTGAAGAACTTCGCGTGCTGGTCGATGAACGTCCAGAACGTCAGCTTGGTCGCCGCGGTTTGCGCGGACGCAACGGACATAAGGCCCAGCGTCAACATAAGTACCAGCAGCAGGGAGAGGAGTTTCTTCATTATCCATCTACCTCCATATTATTACGCCACCCGGCGTTGGAATCATTTACTTTAGATTACTCTAAAATGGTAAGTGTGTTCCCTAAGTGATTTGATTATAGCGCGAGTCACCATGAAAGTCAACAGTATTATTTCATCATTCTGTACGATTTGTTCATCTTTTACAGTCCACATGTAAATGCTTAGCAGAACTGGAATTTATTTTAGATTCAGCAAAAGTTATTCTTCACAAACGCACCAGGTTGTGATAGAATAGCATTCGACCCGAATTTATGATACAATATCCCGCGATATGTCGGAAAACGACACCGCCCCGTTCGCGGCAGGACCGATCGGAGGAAGCCCATGATCCATGTACACGACCTTCAGACAGGGCTGCCCATCTTCAAATGCCTGAGCTCGCCGCTGCGCGTCGAAATCCTCGAAATGCTGCAGGAGCAGGGCCCCATGGGCATGACCGACATTGCCGAAAAGCTGGGTGTGACCGGCGGCGCACTGACGCCCCACATCAAGCAGCTGGCGGAGTGCGGCTTTCTGAACATCAGCCTGAGCGCGGGCAAGCACGGCCTGCAGCGCGTCTGCTCCGCAGGCGACTGCCACATCGTGATCGACCCGGTCAGCGCCGCCCGCAACGTCAACGTGTACGAGAGCGAGATCAGCGTGGGGCAGTACATCGGCTATCAGGCGCTGCCCACCTGCGGGCTGGCGACGGCGGAGCGCATCATCGGCGTGGAGGACGACCCCCGCTTTTTCGCATCGCCCGAGCGGGTCAACGCAGGCATCGTATGGATCGGTCAGGGCTACTTTGAATACCTGCTGCCCAATTTTTTAAAGCCCGGCCAGCAATTGATCGAACTGCAGATCTCCATGGAGCTGTCCAGCGAGGCCCCCGGCTTTCAGGAGGACTGGCCCAGCGATCTGTATTTCTACCTGAACGGCAAGGAGCTCTGCCATTGGACCAGCCCGGGTGATTTCGGCCGCATGCGCGGCATCTACACGCCCGCCTGGTGGGAGCGCAACTGGAACCAACACGGGCTGTTCAAGCTTTTGTCCGTGGACAGCACCGGCACCTACATCGACGGGCTGAAGCGCGCAAATACGTCGCTCACAGACCTTTCCATCACGCCCAATTCGTCGCTGGTGCTGCGCATCGGCGTACCGAAGGACGCGGTGAACGTGGGCGGGCTGACCATCTACGGGCGCGGGTTCGGCAACTACGATCAGGGCATCAAAACGCGCATGCACTACAAGTAGGCGTTGAAAAACCACGGTGGTTTTTCAACGCATTGGAAGAAGACTTCATGAGCCTGAAATCCTTCTGGATTTCCGGGCGGCTCACTGACAGAAGGTATTGTTTCAGGCACCAGTGTACGCACTGGTGCCTGAAACACGTTCCCGGCGCACATGCCGCCGGGAACGATTGGAAAGTACGACCGGGCCGGGCAGCCGCCGGGGCCTCACACAATTCTCCCGGACGGCGCGCCGGAAGTTGACAAAATTCACCCGTCGGAGTATAATACGCACTGTAGTATATTAAAGCATCGTTGTGGTTTCATACTCAAACGCAATGACTGCGAGAAGTACGGTAGGCTGGGTATTTCAGAGAATTGGCGGTTGGTGCGAGCCAAGTATCCGGTGCCGGAAATACACGCACGAGTCGTCCTCCGAAGGGTGCTGCCAACGCGAAACATTTCGAGGCAAAGGGTGTTTTGGCTTGGCATCGGTAGGCAGGAACGGGAACCGCCCGTTATCGCGGTGGAGTGCGCACACCAATGTACAACATTATTTTGTCCAAAGTGGCGAGGTGTTTTCGATGCAGGGCCAGGAGCCGGAGCGAGGCGTAGCAGCGCTACGCTCGAGCGGAAAGCGACACCGCCCTGCGCGAACAAGCACCGCCACGACGACGAAAGAATGTTTGGAGTTGGTTTCAGGCACTCGTTGAGGCCGGGTCCGCGAGGGTCCGGTAAAATAAGGTGGCATCACGGATTCAACACCCGTCCTTAGCTGGACGGGTGTTTTTGCTTTATATGGTCGGACCATGAAACGCGAGGTGGCCCATGAGCGAGATTCAATGGCCCTGGAAGAATGAAACGGGCGATACGACCTTCGTGGAATCGGACGTGCTCGTGCTGGGCGGCGGCCTTTCCGGCTGCTTTGCCGCGATCGCGGCGGCGAGGCGCGGCCAGAAGGTCGCGCTGGTGGAAAAGGGCGCGACAGTCCGAAGCGGCGCGGCGGGCAGCGGGTTTGACCACTGGGAATCCGCCTGCACCAACCCGTGCGCGCTGGTTTCGCCCAAGGAGATCGCCGAAGCCTACGTGCGGGAGCAGGACGACTACTCCAACGGCATCGCCCACTACATCGAATGCCGCGAAGGCTGGGACCGCCTAAAGGATCTGGAAAGCTTTGGCGGAAAAATCCGCGACGAGGAAGGCGAATTTGCCGGCGCGCCGTTTCGCGACGACGCAACCGGGCTGATGTTCGCCTACGACTACAAAAACAAGTTCACGCTCAGGGTGTGGGGATCCACCTTCAAGCCCGCGCTCTACCGGGAACTCAAACGGCTGGGCGTTGCCGTCTTCGACCGCACGGAGGCGACCGCGCTATTAACCCGCGATGTTGGCGGCGTGCGACGCGGCATCGGCGCGGCGGGCATGAACGTGCGCACCGGGCGCTTCATGGTGTTTCACGCAAAGGAGACGGTGCTGTGTATGTCCCGTCCGGCCCGCGTTTGGCTGTTTTCGCCGGACACGCCTGGGCTGTGCGAGTTTAGGCCCTTCCAGTCCATCGGCAGCGGACACGCGATGGGCGTCAAGGCTGGGCTTGAATTTACGATGATGGAGAAATCCGTCCACGCGGAGTTCTCCTCCGCCGGCCGCAGCTTCCCGCCCTATGGCACGGGCAACAACCACAACACCTGGTACGCGGCCACGATGGTGGACGCGCGCGGCGTGGAAATCCCCTACGTGGACCGGGACGGCCGGGAGCTTCAAACGGTCCTTGATCGCTACATGCCCGCGCCCGGTCAGAAGTTCTTCCTAAAGGGCGGCGTGATCGACGACCCGAAGTACGAATACCGCGGCCCGGAGACCCTCCCCTTCGAAGAACTCATGCGGCGCGGCTACCGCCTGCCCTTCTACGCGGACCTGAGCCGGATGCCCGAACAGGAGCGCCGGGTGATCTGGGGCATGATGGTGGGCGAAGAGGGCAAGACCAAGGTCCCGATCCTTGAAAACTACAACCAGCGGGGCTTTGATCCTGAGAGGCACATGCTGCAAAGCTACGGCTCCGGCTGGCAGAGCGCGTCGTTTCTGCCGCAGGAGCGCCAGCTGTTCGGCGCGCCCGGCGGCCTGATGGTGGACTGGGATCTGAAGACCAACATCGAGGGCATCTACGCCGCGGGCGACCAGATGTTTGCCTCCGACTGCTGCGGTTTTGCCTGCGCCACCGGCTACTACGCCGGACGCAAGGCGGCGGAAGCGGCCCGGCACGTTGGAATCGTCGCGCCGGACCCGGAATTTCTGGAACAGGAGAAGCGGCGGCTCCGCGCGCCGCTCTATAGCGAAGGCTCCATGGACTGGCGCGAACTGAATATGGCCATCGCCAAGGCAATGCAGAACTACTGCGGCGGCGTCAAGTGCGACGATCTGCTAAGGGAGGGCCTGCGCCTGCTGGAGGAGTACGAGCGGGAGGCCATGCCGCAGTTGAAAGCGGCAAACCCCCACGAGCTGATGCGCATCCATGAGGTCACGGACATCCTAGAAGTCTCAAAATTGATCCTGCACGCCTGCTTGATGCGCCGTTCCAGCTCCAAACCCCTGTGCTTTGAGCGGAGCGACTGCCAGGAGACCGACCCCGAGCGGGACCGGCGGTTCATCACCATCCGCTTTGACGAGGGCGGAAACCCCGTGGAGGGCAGCGTGCCGCACGGCTACTTCGGCGACCTGGAAACAGAATACGAGGCGCGAAACCGTGACTACGCAGCAGGAGGCGCGAAATGATGGACATGGAGTTCTCCGTGAGATTCGTGCCTTCCAGCGCGCGCCCGCTGGTGTTTGACGAGGCAAGGTGCGTCGGCTGCAACACCTGCGTGGAGACCTGCCAGGTGGACATCCTGATTCCCAATCCCGCCAAGGGCAAGCCGCCGCTCGTGCCATGGCCAGGCGAATGCTACTACTGCGGCAGCTGCGTGATGATGTGCCCCCATCCGGGCGCGATCCGGCTTCAGCATCCGCTGATGAACCAGGCCAAGTTCGTCCCCGTGATCGAAAACGAGGCGCAAGATGATTAAGTACATCGTGAAGCGCGTGCTGTTTGGCGTGTTGACACTGCTGGCCCTGATCACGGCGACATTCTTTCTGACCCGGCTGATGCCGGGCAACCCGTTTGACATGGCCAACGTGCGCCAGGAAGCGCAGGACCGCATCATGGCGTACTACGGGCTGGATCAGCCTGCGGGCCAGCAATATCTCCGGTACGTGGAAAACATCCTGCGCGGCGATTTCGGCATCTCCTACAAGAAGGCGGGCAGCACCGTGAACGAGCTGATCGCCGCCAAAGCGCCCTACACCCTCCGGCTGGGCGCGCTCGCCTACCTGATTTCGGCCGTTCTGGGCATCCCGGCGGGCATCTGGATGGCCACGACCAGGCGGGAGAGCGTGCGCGGCGCGCTGCTCACGCTGACGACCATCGGCGTTTCGGTGCCCAACTACGTGCTGGCGCTGGTGCTCATGCTGGTGTTCGGCGTGATGCTGGGCTGGTTTCCGGTCCTGGGCCTGACAACGCCCGCGCACTACGTGATGCCGCTGGTGGCGCTCTCCGTCTACCCCATGACGCAGATCGCCCGCCTGGTCAAGTCCAGCTATTCGGAGGCGATGCGGCAGGACTACGTGATCATGGCCCGCGCCAAGGGCATCGCGAAACTGCGGGTATCCTCGGTGCACATCCTCAAAAACGCGCTGGTGCCGGTGATCACCGCGTCCGGCCCGATGCTGGCGTTCCTCCTGACGGGCAGCTTCGTGGTGGAAAACATCTTCACGATCCCGGGCATCGGCCGCGAGTTCGTGAACGCGGTCTCAAACCGCGACTACACCGTCATTATGGGCCTGACCGCCTTCATCGGCATCCTGATCGTGGCCTTCAACCTGCTCAGCGACATCCTCTGCACCTTCGTGGACCCCAGAATGAAACTGGCAGATTAGGAGATTACCCATGCTGAGGCCCGAAGAATACTTTCTCCCCCTGGCTTTATCGAGGCACCTGGGCGATGAGGCACTTGCACCCGCAAGCACCTTTGGCCGGGACACCTGGGAGCGCTTTGCGAAAAACCGGCGCGCGCTGTTCGGGCTGATCCTGCTGATGCTGATCGTGCTGTTTGCCTTCCTTGGCCCGATTCTCTCCCCCTACCCCTACGATGGCATGGACACCGCGCTCATGAACCAGGGTCCTTCCTGGGCGCACTGGATGGGCACCGACCAGTTCGGGCGGGACGAGCTGACCCGCGTGATGTACGGCGCGCGCATCAGTCTGCTCATCGGCTTTACGGCGACGGCGATCAACCTGGCCATCGGCATCGTGATTGGCGGCGTGTCCGGCTATGTGGGCGGCGCGCTGGACATGGTCCTGATGCGCGTGGTGGACATCGTGTTCTCCATCCCGGCCATGATCTACATGATCCTGATCATGCTGATTCTGGGTTCCAACGTGGGCGCGGTGATCCTGGGCATCTGCGTGAGCGGCTGGGTGAACATGGCCCGCATCGTGCGCGGCGAGGTACTCTCGCTCAAGGGTCGCGAATTCGCCACCGCCGCCTTCGTCCTGGGCGCGGGCCGGTGGCGCATTCTGTTTCGGCATCTGATCGTCAACGCCATGGGCCCGGTCATCGTGACCGCGACGCTGATGGTGCCGCAGGCGATCTTCAACGAGGCGTTCTTGAGCTTTATCGGCATCGGCATCTCCGCGCCGCAGGCGAGCCTGGGCACGCTGGCGCAGGAAGCGCAGATGCTGATGCGGGTGTACCCCATGCGCATGGTCTATCCGGTTCTGGTGATCTCCGTGGTGATCTTCGCGCTCAACTTCATCGGGGAGGGGCTGGAGGATGCCCTGAACCCGAAGGGAGGCTCCTGATGGCGAATTTGCTCGAAATCAAGGACCTCCAGGTGGAATTCACGACCAAGCAGGGCACGGTGCAGGCGCTTCGGAGCGTGAACCTGACGGTGGGCGAAGGCGAAATCCTGGGCCTGGTGGGCGAATCCGGTAGCGGGAAGAGCGTCGCCATGCTGGCGGCGATGAACCTGCTCGCGGCAAACGGCCGGGTGACCGGCGGCAGCATCCTGTTTGACGGGGTGGAACTGTCGCCAGCGGGGCTTACCACCCGCGCGGAGAAGGCCGCCCACGAAAAGATGATGTCTACTGTCCGCGGCGCGGGCATCGGCATGATCTTTCAGGACCCCATGAC
>JAEVZE010000475.1 GCA_023392395.1 Bacillota bacterium | reverse complement strand
CCCGCAAGGGGGATGATACCCCTTGACCCCGCATAAGGGATTATGATAAGTCTTTACCAGAATGCCGCCAGTTTATCGTCCCGCAACGCATGCCTGGATACCCGCATGACGCCGCACATAGACCCCCAAATGGACGCGCTAGCGGACATTTTCCCTTTTTGAGGGGTCCAGGGGGATCATCCCCCTGGCAGGGTGCGGGGCAGAGCCCCGCCGCATCCCCTACACCGGGTAAAGCTGGTCCTGCACCCTGCGCAGCTGCAGCAGCACCGACGAATTGTCCAGTTCCACCATGTCGTAGGTGATGACTTCGTCGCGCTTCACATCGCACAAAAGTTTTGCGCCCTTGGCCAAGCCCAGCGGCAGCATGTTGCCCGCACGTGCGATCGTGGCCAGGTCGATGGAGCCGCGGTAACAGCACTCACCGATGCCGTCCAGCACCTGCCCGGCGAAGAGGTCCTGCTTGGCCACGGTGATGCACTCGCTGGTCAGCTTTTTCATCGGGTGGGCGGTGGATTCGTGGTACAGTACGCCCTGGGCCACGGTGATGGGCGTCTCGCAGGAGCACAGGTGGTAGGGCCTGAGCAGCGTGTAGTTGGGGCCGTAACCCATGTCCCGCTGGCTAAGGCCTTCGATCAGGGTCGGGTTGTCGGTGTGATGACCACGAATACGCCCGGAGCGACGTCGCCGATGGCAAAGTCGACCACGCCTTCCTTCTCCAGGATGCCGCCCTGGGACTTCAGGCTGAACACGGTCTTGAGGTCCTTGACGTTGCACTTGGCACAGTGCATGCCGCGCACGTCCGGCACGAGGCCGGTGGCGTTGGACACCGCGCACATCTCAATCATGGTCTTGGAGCCATCCACGAACTCCACCAGCATGCGGGGGTTCATGTGGCGCTTGGCGGCTTTTTCCATCCACTCGGGATCCTTGGAGGTGGCGTAGATGTCCAAGGGATTGTTCTTGCCCTTGCCGGCGGCAACCACCTTGAAGCCCAGGGCCGTGGCGAAGCGGTAGACCTCCACGATGGAGCCCGGCTCGTCGCCCGCGGTCAGGGAGTACACCACGCCTGCGTTTTCGGCCATCTGGCGAAGGATCGGGCCGACGGTGATGTCGCACTCCACGTTCATCATCACGATGTGCTTTTTCTGGTTGAAGCACTCGAGGGAGATGCGCGCGCCCATCTCGGGGCTGCCGGTGGCGTCGATCACCGATTCGATCGGCGAGGCCTTGACGGCCAGCAGGTAATTGGTGGAAATGACCTTCTTGCCTTCGGCCAGCGCCCGTTCGCATTCTGCCAGATCGTCGGTTTCCACCAGTTCGCCTTTGTAGCCCGCGGCTTCGTAGGCGCGGCGGCAGGTTTCGGTCTTCAGGTCTACCACGATGTCCATCTCCATGCCCTGCATCAGGCCCACCTGGCACACGATCTCCTTGCCCATCTGGCCCGCGCCGATCAGTGCCACGCGAATGGGCCTGCCCTCTTTCTGCCGTTCCAGAAGCCGCTGGTCAATTTCGTACATGTTTCTTGTCCCCCGTTTCTGAAAGTAATACTAATGGAAAATATGAATTCGTCCAAATCGGTGAGGGATTTTAGATAGCCGGCAAGGAGCCGGAGCGAGGCGACCCTTCGGGATACGCCTCTGGCGTGAAATGCAGCGCTACGTTGAGCGGAAGGCGACAACGCCATGCGCGAAAAGCACCGCCGCGACGATGAATGAATGTTTGGAATTAGTATACCTATGGATGGCGCGCATTGACCTGCGCGAGCAGCGCGAACTGATCCTTGAGGCTCAGGTACAGCCCCTTGTAGAGTTCGAAGTATTCCATATAGACCGCGTGGGCGGCGGGGTCGGGCTCCATCGGCTCCACATACTGCACCTTCTCCTTGGCCGCGTCGAAGCTTTGGATCAGCCCCGCGCCGACGCCCGCCAGCAGGCAGTCCCCGTAGGGCGCGCCCGCGCGGTTACCCACCAGCACGGTGGGTAGGTTGAATACGTCGGTGATGATCCTGCGCCACAGCCGGCTCTTGGCGCCGCCTTCATTCAGTACCAGCGGGTAGTTGATTTTGGGCACTGACGGCGACAATACCTCAAAGGAGTGGTACAGCGCGTAGGCGACGGACTCCATCATCGCGCGCACCAGATGGCCCTTGGTGTGCCGGAGGGAGAGGCCAAAGATCACGCCCTTGGCGTTTACATCCCAGATGGGCGTGCGCTCGCCCATCAAATAGGGAAGCACTACCAGCCCGTCGCTGCCGGGGCGGATCTTTTCCGCCTCCAGGTTCAGCATGTCGTAGGCGTCCAGGCCCGTCAGCGCTTCGTTGGCCTTCTCCAGTTGGGAGAAATTGTCCCGAAGGTAGCGCATCAATACGCCCCCGGTGGTGGTGGTGGGCACCGTGATGTACGCGCCGGGGGTCGTGTAGGGAAAATTGATCATGCTGGGCAAAAAGTTCATGGTGTCCATCACCACGCCGAAGTTGCCGCAGGTGCCCAGATTCATCTGGATGTCGCCCGGACGGGTCGCGCCCGCACCCAGCCAGCCCGCGTTGCAGTCCGTCTGCCCGGACAGGACCAAGGTGCCCGGCGCAAGCCCAATCTCCTCCGCGACCTCCGGCAGCACCGTCCCGATCACCTGCTGGCAGTCTGTCACCGGCGGGAACATATCGGGGGATAGACCCAGGGAATCGATCAGTCCCCGGTCAAACGCGTCCGTTTTCATATCAAACGCGCCGAAGTACACGGCGTTTGAGCGGTTGACGTTGTGCACGCCGGTCAGCCGGTACGTCAGGTACCCGTCGATGGAGTGAATTTTCCGGATGCGTTGGTAGCGCTCCGGCTCGTTGCGCTTCATCCACAAAAGGTTTACAATGGAAGGGTGATCCTCCAGCCGGTTGGCGGTGATGGCAAAATAGCCGTCCAGCCCGACCCGGTCCAGAATCTCCCGCGCCTCGGCCTTGGCCCTTCTGTCCATCAGGTTGAACGCGCGGCCTACCGCGCGGCCATCCGAACCGGTGACCACCATGGACGGCATCGCGGCGGAGATCGCGACGGCCGCAATGTCGCGCCGGTCGATGCCCGATTCCTGGATACAACGCTTCACGTTTTCGCAGGCGGTGCGCCAGTAATCCTCCGGCTCGTGCTCCGACCAGTCCGCCCGGTCGGTCAAAATCGGGTATTCCCGGAAGGCGTAGGCCAGACGGTTCATCTCCGCGTCCGTCAGGCACGCCTTGGATCCACCCGTTCCGAAATCGATCCCCAGCAGGGTTTTCACCGCTCGCGCCCCTTTCTGGTTGAATTACATCACGGCGAAATCTCATATGTAACTCCGTGAGTACATTTTATAACGGAAATTCTGTAAAGTCAAGCTCCAATTTGTATTTTTGCAGCCGGATTCCAAGAAAATCTCGCGTCTGGAGCGCCTTGACATTTCACATACTATCATCTAAAATGTAAGCACACTGGATTCGGTTCAAAAAAGGGAGTGTACTACATGATGAAGGCAGTCGTCCTTGCCGCACCCGGCAGCTTTTCTGTCCAGACGATCGGAAAACCTGCCTGCCCGGAAGAAGGGCTTCTACTGAAAGTGTCCTACTGCGGGCTGTGCGGCAGCGATATGCGCACGCTGTTCAGCGGCCATAAGAACGTCCGCCTCCCGGCGGTGATCGGCCACGAGGTCTCCGGCATCGTGGTGGAAACCGGCAAAGAGTACCGCGGCGACTACGCGGCGGGCGACATGCTGGCGGTCGCGCCCAACGTGTACTGCGGCCGCTGCGGCTTCTGCCGGATGGGCCGCTACGAGTTCTGCGAGAGCATCCGCGAACTGGCCCAGCAGTGGCCGGGCGGGTTCGCGGAGTACATGGCGATCCCCGCCGAGGCGCTGCGGCTGGGCACCATCCAGAAGATCCCGGAGGGCCTCCCGCCGGAGTACGCCTGCGTGGCCGAGCCGCCGTCTTCCTGCATCAACGCCCAGGAAAAGCTGGGCGTGGGGCTGGGCGACACGGTGCTGATCATCGGCTCCGGGCCCATCGGCAGCATCCACATCTGCGTGGCAAAGGCCCGCGGCGCAAAGCGCGTGTTCATCGCGGACGTCAACCAGTCCCGCCTGGACATGGTGCGCGCCTTCGGGCCGGACGAGACCATCAACGCCTCCCAGGTGGACCTGGTTACGGAAGTCAAGCGCCTCACCGGCGGCGCGGGCGCGGATGTGGTCATCACCGCAAACCCCGTGGCCGACACCCAGGTGCAGGCTTTAAGCGCCGCGCGCAAGGGCGGGCGCATCGCCTTCTTCGGCGGGCTGCCCCATGACAAGAGCATCGTGCCGCTCGATACCAACCTTATCCACTACAAGGGCTTGACGGTCATCGGCACCACGGGCTTTGCGCCCAGGCACCACATCCAGTCGCTGGATCTGATGCAGATGGGCCGCATCCCGGGCGAAAAGCTCGTCACCCACATCCTGCCGCTGGACGCGTTTGCGGAGGGCGTGCAGCTCGCGCGGGAGGGCAAGGCGATGAAGGTGGTTTTCAAAATCGGCGCATAGCGCTTTGCCCAAAATCCGCCGGGCGGCTTTCGGACGCATAGGGGGAAATCTGCGCGAGCCTAAAACCCCGCGGGATTTTCGGGCGGCTCACTGACATAAGGAAGTATTTCCCCCACCAGCGTCCGCACTGGTGGGGGAAATACGTTCCCGGCGCACGGGTCGCCGGGAACGATCGGAAGGCCCGAAGAGGCTCGTCGGCGGCGTAATCGTTTACGATTTTTCCCATTTGTATGTGTAACAAACCGGGGTATGGCGGAATAGGCTCGCCAGCTCCGGTTTTCTTGTGTTTTGTAACACAAACAGGCCGAATCAGGACCCTTCCGAACTGTAACTCTTTCACTTTTCTAAATAAAATTTGAAATAAGTATAGACAGCCGGATTTTTGCGTGCTATAATGCGTACAAACAAGCGGTTCGAACAATCCTCTGCGCATCCGCGCGGCAAAGTCCACAACGAATTTACCTGGCAAAGTTAAAAGCGTTCGGGGGATCGGATATGCAGGGCGACGGAAACCTGAAACTGAAGCGCGTGCGCGCCTATATAAAGGAAAAGGGATATTCGGGGCTGGTGCTCCTTCGGCAGGACAACTTTTCCTGGATCACCACCGGCGGGCTGAACCGCGTGATCGTCCCCAGTGCCGAGGGCTTCGGCGCGGTGGTGATCACGGAGCAGGACGCCTTCCTGGTGGCGCAGGTGATGGACGGCCAGCGCATCATGGACGAGGAACTACACGGCCTGCCGCTGGAATATGAACCGCTTCGGTGGTACGAGGAGTCAGTCCTTGATCGAGCGCTGAAGCTGGCCGGGGAAAGACCCGCCGCCGACGTCCCCTGCCGGGCGGACTGCCCACTTTCCGACATCTACGACCTGCACTTCCCCTACACCCCCAGCGAGATCGAAGGCTTTCTCGAGATTGGCGCGATCGCGGACCGGGTGCTGACCCGTGTGGCCGGAGAGATCCGGCCCGGCATGGTGGACTACGAAGCCGAAGCGATGCTGCTGTACGAGTTCGGAAAGCTGGGCGCGATCGTCGACGTGGCGCTGGTGGGAACGGACGATCGCATCTTCAAATACCGGCACCCGAATCCCTCCGGCGCGCTCCTTGGCAAGTACGTACTCCTGACCCCGGCGGTACGGTACAAGGGGCTGCACTGCAACATCGCCCGCAGCGTGTACTTCGGAGATTCGCTCCCACCGGAGATTGCAAGGCCTTACGAGGCCGTCCGGCAGATTTCCGCCAACTGCATGGCGCTGTGCCAGACCGGGACGAGCTACCAGCACATCCTCTCGGAGCACAAGGCGCTCCTCGCCGAATTCGGCTACCCGGAAGAGTGGCGCGGCCACTACCCGGGCGGGCGCACCGGCTACTTCCTGTGCCAGGCGGGGCTTTCGCTCGACCTTTCCCGCAGAATCACGCGGACCGAAGCCTTCGAGTGGTTCATCACCGTGTCCGGCGCAAAGACGGCGGAACTGACGGTGAAAGACGGCGACAGCGTGTGCGTGGCGTCGGGCACCGGCCTTTGGCCCGCGTCCAGCATCACCCGCCACGACAGAACCTTCTCCATTCCAGAAATCATGATGCGGTAGAGCGGGCTTGCGCATGCGTCCGAAACGCATACGCAAGCGAAGGGAATGTGGAGGGCTGAGGCCCTCCAAACCTCCTGTTGGGTTGTTTCCCAAGTGGGCATCGGAATCGCGCGCCATCCCCGGCGTGAGAATAAAAGGAGGAAGAACATGAAAAGGCTCGTAAGCATCGTTCTGGCATTGGTCCTCTTGCTTTCCCTCGCGGTCCCCTCGCTGGCTGAGGAAAAGACGGTCAAGAAGATTGCCTTCTGCTTCCAGGACCTGGAGACCGAGTTCTGGGTCGCCGGCTACAAAGCCATCACCACCACGCTGCGCGACCAGGGCGTCGAAGTCCTGGAATACAACGGCAACGAAGACGCCAACAAGCAGCTCGAGCAGGTGAACGATGCCATCGCTCAGGGCGTGGACGGCATCATCATCATCCCGCAGGACGGCGAATCCGCGGTGACCATCGTCAAGACCGCCAACAAGGCGGACGTGCCGCTGGCCGTGTTCAACCGCCCGCCGTCGATCCAGTCCGCGAAGGCCATCGTCGTGGTGGCGGACAACTACGCCATCGCCTATGAGGCCGCCAAGTACATGTTCGAGCAGGCCCGCGCCCGCTTCGAGAAGACCGGCGAAAAGGTCACCGCGATGCACATGGTCGGCGACCTGGGCGACCCCAACGCCATCCAACGCGCCGACGGCTTCAAGAAGGCCGCCGAGGAGAACAAGGACATCGTGGACGCCATCGTCGAAGTGCCCACCAAGTGGGACGCCAACACCGCCCTGGCCAACCTGAAGAGCGCCACCCAGGCCAGCCCCAACTTCAACATGCTGTTCTGCGGCTCCGACTTCCTCTACCCGCAGATCCAGAGCGTGCTGGAACCGCTGGGCAAGTGGGTCAAGGTCAGCGAGGCCAACCACGTGATCATGGGCGCCGTGGACGGCGACTCGACCGCCGGTAAGCTGATGGACGAAGGCTTCGTGGACGCCACCGCCGTGCAGGACCTGTACTTTGAAGCCTCCGCGTGCATGGACGCGCTGGTCGCGGCCGTCAAGGCCGGCGAAACCCAGCCCTCCCAGTGGATCTACGACCCCGGCTTCGCGCTGACCCAGGGCAACATGGCCGAGCGTCACGACGACATGTGGGGCAACAAGAAGTAATTGACGAATCTTGTGGTTGCAGGGGGGAACCGCCCACAGGGCGGTTCTTCCTGCAAGCAGGGCGCTCAAAAATCTCTCCGATTTTTTTGAGCGCGAAGGATGAAGAAAGCGCGAGCCTGAAATCCGCGGGATTTCCGGGCGGCTCGCTGACCGAAGGTATGGTTTCCGACACCAGTCTTTGGACTGGTGTCGGAAACCGCGAAACCGGCGCGCGGGTCGCCAGTTTCGATGAAAGCCGGGAGGGACCCAGTAACCCGCTATGGAAAGAACCCCGTTCCGGTCGGACGTAGAAGCGCCTCGGCGACCCGGCCGACAGAAGGTACAGGAGGTGTCCATCCGTGACATCCAAAATCGGCTCCCCCACCCGTTCCAGCGGCATCATGACCAAACTCTTGATGAGCGAATACTTCGTGCTGGCGCTGAGCGTAGTCTACTTCTTCGTGATCGCGGCGATCGTGCCTTCGATGCTGTCGCCCCACAATCTGGAAAACATCTTCTCCAACATGTGGCCGCTGTTCGCCATCGCCGTCGGGCAGACGTTCGTACTGCTGCTGGGCGGCATCGACCTCTCCCAAACCTCAGTCATGGCGGTGACCAGCGTCATCGGCGCGGCGTTCATGTGCTCGGCGGCCAACCCGGCCGTGCTCAGCAATTCGCCGCTGTGGGGCTGGTTTCTGACCGAGAACGGCGGGCCGCTGACGGCCCTGCCGGGCCCCGCGATCACCCTGATCGGCATCGCCATCATGCTCACGATCGGCACGCTGATCGGCATTGTCAACGGAAACCTCATCGCGAAGCTGAACATGCCGCCCTTCATGGTCACCCTGATTGCGCAGATGTTCTACTCGGCGCTCGCGATTTACATTACAAAATCCCAGAACATCATGTTCCTGCCCGAATCGTTTGAAAACTTGGGCAGCGAGGGCATCGGTTTCTTCCCCTATTCGTTCTTCGTGGCGGTGGCGGTGGCGGCGGTAGCGCAGTTCCTCCTGTCCAAGACGCTTCGGGGCCGCTACATCTACGCCACCGGCGGCAACATCCGCGCGGCGCGGGTGTCGGGCGTGCCCACCGCGAAGATCACCATTTTTGTGTACGCGTTCAGCGGTTTCTGCGCGGCGGTCGGCTCGGTATTGTACTCCGGGCGGCTGATGCAGGGGCGGCCCACGATGGGCTCCACAATGCTGCTGGACATCATGGCCGCAACGGTCATCGGCGGAACCAGCCTGTTCGGCGGCAAGGGCAAGGTCACCTGGACGCTGTACGGCGTGCTGTTCTACACGATCCTGGCCACCTCCCTCCAGCAGCTGAAGCTGGACAACTTCACCATCGACATCGTCAAGGGCGCGATCATCCTGGCCGCGGCGACGCTGGACGCGGTGCGCTCGCAGCTTCGGAAAAAGTCCACCACCGCCCCCGCGCCGGAAGGAAAGGAGGCTCGGCAGCATGCCTGAGAAAGAAGCACTTCTCTCTCTGATGCACGTAAATAAGGCGTTTTTCGGCGTATACGCGGTAAAGGACGTATCCTTTGACGTCGCGCCGGGCGAGGTTCTGTCCATCATCGGCGAAAACGGCGCGGGCAAGTCCACCCTGATGAACATCATCGGCGGCGTGTTCCCGCCGGACGGCGGCTCCATGAACTTCTCCGGGGCCTGCTACCAGCCCGAAAAGCCGGGCGACGCGACCAAGAGCGGCATCGCCTTCATCCACCAGGAGCTGAACCTGTTCAACAACCTCTCAATCCTTGACAACATGTTCATCAACAGCTTTGAAAAGATCAAGGGCACGCCCTTCATCAACCGCCAGGAACTCCGGCGCAAGACCCGTGAGGCGCTCCTCTCGGTGGACCTGAACGTCTCCCCCGACATGCTGGTGGAGCGGCTCTCGCCCGGCGAGCGTCAGCTGGTGGAGATCGCAAAAGAGCTCTCCCGCAATCCCCGCCTGATCATCTTCGACGAGCCCACCACATCGCTCACCGCCCGCGAGACCGAGCGGCTGTTTGCCCTGATCGAGAAGCTGAAAAAGGAAGGCAAGGCGGTCATCTATATCTCCCACATCTTGGGCGACGTGATGCGCCTCTCCGACCGCATCCTGGTGCTCCGGGACGGCCGCGTGACCGATATGGGGGCCGTCAAGGATTTCACCATCGACCGCATGATCCTGTCCATGGTGGGCCGGGACATCGCGCAACTGTACCCCGAGACAACTCCATCTGCCAAGGGCGAAGTGCTGCTGGAACTTAACGGCGTGTCCCAGCCGGGCATTATAAAAAACATCAGCTTCCAGCTGCGCGCAGGCGAGATCGTGGGCGTGTTCGGGCTGATGGGCTCGGGCCGCAGCGAGTTGGCCCACATCATCTACGGCCTGGAGCGCTTTGAGCGCGGTGAAATCCGCTTCCGCGGCGAGTCCTTTAAAGAGCAGGACCCGGTGGGGCGCATCAAGAAGGGCTTTGCCTTCGTCACCGAGAACCGGCGCGAGGAAGGCCTCCTCATGGAATTCCCGGTGGGCGAGAACATCCAGCTGGCGGCTCTCCCGGCCTACACCAAGGCACTGGGCGTGGTCAGCCGCCAAATCGAGCAGCCGGTGAAGGAATCCGTCGAGGAACTGCGCATCAAGGTGGGCAACGTCAAAAAGCACCAGGCCAAGGGGCTTTCGGGCGGTAACCAGCAGAAGGTGGTCATCGCCAAGTGGCTTTTGACCAAGCCGAAAATGCTGATCATCGACGAGCCCACCCGCGGCATCGACGTGGGCGCGAAGGCTGAAATCTACAATCTTCTGAACCGCATTGCCGCATCCGGCACCGGAATCCTCGCGATCTCGTCCGAGCTTGAGGAGCTGGTGGGCATCTGCAACCGCATCCTCATCATGAACAAGGGCGAGATCGTAGGCGAGTTCTCGCACGACGAGTTCGACCGGGAGGCCATCCTGCGCACCGCGTTCCGGCAGAACATGGGGAGGCAAGGCACATGAGAACGACCAGAAATCTTCGGCTGATCCTGCTGCAGAACATCCCCATCGCGCTGTTCGTGCTGGTTTTCCTGGTGTTCGGCGTGTCGTCCAAGAACTGGTTTACCTGGGCCAACTTCTCCAACATTCTGACCCAGTCCAGCTACATCGGCATCCTGACTGTGGGCATCACGCTGGTATTGTTGACCGGCGGCACGGACCTGTCCGTGGGCGCGAACATGTACCTGTCGGCTTCGGTCGCGGCCCTCATGATCCGGGCGGGCGTGAACATGTATGTGTCGCTCACCGCCTGCCTACTGGTGGGCATCCTGTTCGGCTGCGTCAACGCCTTCTTCGTGGTCAAGGTCAAGATCCCGCCGTTCGTGGTGACCATCGGCACTTTGACCGCCGGGCGCGGCATCGCGCTGCTTTTGACCAACTCCGAGCAGATCGCCATGCCCCCGGCGCTGGTGTCGGGCATCGGCTCCGGAAAGCTCGCTGGCGTCATCCCCTACCCGGTCATCATCTTCGCGCTGGTGGTCGTGGTGGTGGCGGTGCTTTTAAAATCCACCACCGTCGGCCGCCAGCTCTACGCCGTCGGCTTTGACGCCGACGCCGCGCAAAAGGGCGGCATCCCGGTGAACTCCGTTCTGGCCAAGGCCTACATTCTGTGCGGATTCCTGGCCGCGCTTAGCGCCATCGTGTCCATCGCCCAGATCGGCTGCGTGATCCCCGCCTTCGGCGAGGGCTACGAGTTCAACGCCATCTCCGCCTCCGTGCTGGGCGGCACGAGCCTGGCGGGCGGCATCGGCACCATCTTCCCCGGCGTCGTCATCGGCACCATCCTGATCCAGATGGTCGAAGCGGGCCTGGTGTTCCTGCAGGTGGACCTGTACATCCAGCCGCTGATCTCGGCCTTGGTCATCCTGCTGGCCGTGTTCCTGGACTCCGTCCGCACCCGCTACATCCTGAAGCTCCAGCAGCGCAACATCCGGACGGAGGAGTAGGGTGAGGGGGAGGCGAAGAACGCCGGGGACTCTGCCCCTCGACCCCTTCAAGGGGGTTGAGCCCCCTTGACCCCGCACAAAAGGGTATCATAGAAGAAGTGCAGAGCGGCTCAAACCGTTCTGCGCTTTCTTTATGGATGCGTCTTGCAGGGTATATCCCATGCCATTCCTTATATGCGCACAGAAAAATCCTGTCCGGGCTCATGCTGTAAGCTCGTACAGTTCACGATTCAAATCGATTCAACTTTGGCTTGGATGCGCCCGCGCAAACGGCGGACTAAGTATCCCCGCCAACCCGAAGGCTGGCGAAGAGGCGTCGGAAATGAGAAGCTACGTGCTTGCCTCAAAAGGCAGGCGCAGCAGAGATCTTAGTAGCACCACGGGTTTTCGTCGTGATGCGATTCTTCTCCGCAGCACGGATCTTTCTTCTCGTGCCATTTCTCGCCGCAGCAAGGATCCTTCTTCTCGTGCCATTTCTCGCCGCAGCAAGGATCCTTCTTCTCATGCCATTTCTCGCCGCAGCAAGGATCCTTCTTCTCGTGCCATTACTCGCCGCAGCAAGGATCCTTCTTCTCATGCCGTTCCT
>JAEVZE010000098.1 GCA_023392395.1 Bacillota bacterium | reverse complement strand
CATCTGCCCAGCGCGCCCGAGAAATTCCTCACCTACTTCGAGGAAGACAACCGGCCGCAGACCGGGCTGGACCGCGATCTGTATCACGGAATGGGCATCGCCATCGGGTGCCTGAGGGAGGATGTGCTTTTCGACTACAAGTTCGTTAGCCTCTCCCACAACACGCTCCGGGGCGCAGCGGGCGGCGCGGTGCTGACCGCGGAGCTGCTGGCCCACGAAGGCTGGATCGTACGCAAATGAAGAATAGCCCCCCGGGTCGCTACAGCAAGCTCTTCGACCTGAGAGGGGGCTTTCCCTATGAAAGCGCTGTTTTCCGGCGTGGGTACCGCGCTGGTGACGCCGTTTGCCGCGGACGATTCCATCGATTTTGAAACCTTCGGCCGCCTGATCGACCGCCAGATCGCGGCCAAAATCCCTTCGCTGGTGGTGTGCGGCACTACCGGCGAACCCGCTACCATGACCGAGGCGGAGCAGGACCAGGCGATCGGCTTCGTGGTGAACCGCGCGGCCGGAAGGGCCGTGGTGATCGCGGGCGTCGGCGGCAACGACACCAAAAGGGTCTGCCGCAGGGCGCAGACCGCGCGCCAACTGGGCGCGGACGCGATCCTGGCGGTGACCCCCTATTACAACAAAACCACGCAGGCGGGGCTGATCGAGCACTTCACTCGCGTGGCGGACGCCGCGGAACTGCCGGTGGTCCTGTACAACGTGCCCTCCCGGACGGGGCTGAACCTGCTGCCCGAGACGGCGATGCGGCTCTCCGGCCACCCGCTGATCCGCGCGCTGAAGGAAGCCAACGCCGACCTCCGCCAGATGAACGAGGACGCGCGGCTTCTGACCGGCAAGATGGCCGTCTACTGCGGGAACGACGAGCATGCGTTTACCGCCTTGGCGCTGGGCGCGGACGGCGTGATCTCGGTGGCGTCGAACCTCGTGCCCGAGGCGGTCATGGGCGTCGTGGACAGCTTCCTGAAAGGGGACATCGAGGGCAGCCGCATGAAGCAGCTCCTCCTAAACCCGCTGATCGACGCGCTGTTCCTGGAGGTCAGCCCGATCCCGGTCAAGGAAGCGCTGGCCCTCGTAGGTTTTGGCAACGGAAAGACCCGGCCGCCCCTCGTGCCTCTGGGCGCGGCAAGCCGCGAGAAGTTGCTCGCGGAACTCATTCATTGGTTCCCGGACGTTCCCCGCGCTGCTCATCCGGCGCTCGCGGGCGGCTTGGCATAATACACCAGCAAAAGGAGTCGAACCATGTACAAAATCGTGGAGAAGCGCAGGCTGAACGATGAAGTCACGCTGATGCGCGTCGAAGCGCCCTATGCGGCGCGGCGCGCCAAGCCCGGTCAGTTCGTAATGCTGCGCGTGGACGAAAACGGCGAGCGCATTCCGCTGACGATCGCCGGGTATGACCGCGAGGCGGGTACCATTACGGTGATCTTCCAGAAGGTGGGCGCTTCGACGCGCCTGCTGGACCAGCTTGAAGAGGGCGAGAGCCTGCAGGATTTCGCGGGCCCTCTGGGCAAGCCCTCCGAGACCGAAGGCTACAAAAAAGCCGCGGTCATCGGCGGCGGCCTGGGCGTGGCCATCGCCTACCCGCAAGCCAAGGCGCTGCACGACGCGGGCGTCGAAGTGGATCTGATCGTCGGTTTCCGGAACGAGGGCCTGATCATCCTGAAGGATGAGCTGATCGCCGCCTGCGACGACCTGACCATTATGACCGACGATGGCTCAAACGGCCACAAGGGCTTCGTGACCCAGGCGCTCCAGGAAAAGCTGGAGGCCGGCAAAACCTATGATGTGGTCATCGCCATCGGGCCCCTCATGATGATGAAGGCGGTCGCCGAAATGACCCGGCCGCATCACATCAAGACCATCGTCAGCCTCAACTCCATCATGATCGACGGCACCGGCATGTGCGGCGGCTGCCGCGTCATCGTGGGCGGAGAGACCAAGTTCGCCTGCGTCGACGGGCCGGACTTTGACGGCCATCAGGTGGACTTTGACTCCGCGGTCACCCGCGGCAGGATGTACATGGAACAAGAGAAGCTGGCGAAGGAGACCCACCTTTGCCGCCTGACGGGAGATGTGCGCTGATTATGGCCAATATGCAGAAGAACAAGACCCAAATGCCCGAGCAGGACGCCCAGGCGCGCGGCCACAATTTCCAGGAGGTTGCGCTGGGCTACACCGACGAGATGGCCAAACAGGAAGCCGAGCGCTGCCTGAACTGCAAGAACAAACCCTGCATCGGCGGCTGCCCGGTGGGCGTAAAGATCCCGGAATTCATCACCTGCGTCAAGGAAGGCGACCTGGAGAAGTCCTACGAAATTTTGAGCGCCTGCAACGCGCTGCCCGCGGTGTGCGGCCGCGTCTGCCCGCAGGAGACCCAGTGCGAGCAGGTGTGCGTGCGCGGCATCAAGGGCGATCCGGTGGGCATCGGGCGCCTGGAGCGCTACGTGGCCGACTGGGCCATGGCCAAAGGCAAGAAGCCGCCCAAACCCGAACCCGACAACGGCCACAAGGTGGCGGTGGTGGGCTCCGGCCCCGCGGGCCTCTCCTGCGCGGGCGCGCTGCGCGCGCTGGGGTATGATGTGACCATCTTCGAAGCGCTGCACACCCCGGGCGGCGTGCTGATGTACGGCATTCCGGAGTTCCGGCTGCCGAAGGCGCTGGTGCAGCGAGAGATCGACAACCTCCGGGGGATGGGCGTCAAGATCCTGACCAACGTAATCGTCGGGCGCAGCATCCTCCTGGATGAGCTGATCGAGGACGAAGGCTTTGAGGCGGTGTTCGTCGGCAGCGGCGCGGGCCTCCCGCGCTTCCAGGGCATCGAGGGCGAGGCGCTGTGCGGCGTGTACTCCGCCAACGAATTCCTGACCCGCATCAACCTGATGAAGGCCTACGACTTCCCGAACCACGTCACGCCCGTCAAGGTGGGCAAGCACGTGGCGGTGATTGGCGGCGGCAACGTGGCCATGGACGCGGCGCGCAGCGCCTTGCGCATGGGCGCGGAGAAGGTGTACATCGTTTACCGCCGCGGTGAGGCCGAAATGCCCGCCCGGATCGAGGAGATCCACCACGCCAAGGAAGAGGGAATCGAATTCCACATCCTGACCAACCCGACCAAGATTTTGAACGACGGCAAAGGCAACGTAGCCGGCATGGAGTGCGTGCGCATGACGCTGGGCGAGCCCGACGCCTCCGGCCGCCGCCGCCCGGTGGTGGAGAAGGGCAGCGAGTTCACGATGGACGTGGAGACGGTCGTCGTCGCCATCGGAAACTCTCCGAACCCGCTGATCGTGTCGACCACCGAGGGCCTGGCCGCCCAGAAGTGGGGCGGCATCGTGGTGGACGAGACCACCTGCCAGACCTCTAAGCAGGGTGTCTACGCTGGCGGCGACGCCGTGACCGGCGCGGCCACCGTCATCCTGGCGATGGGCGCGGGCAAGCAGGCCGCCGCCGCCATCGACGAGTACATCAAATCCAAGGGGTAACGGGGGAACGGGGGGGGGGGGGGCC
>JAEVZE010000355.1 GCA_023392395.1 Bacillota bacterium | reverse complement strand
TGAGCCCCCAGAAGGTGAAGAACATCTCGACGTGGCGGCCCATCGCGGCGGCTGCGTTGGCAATGATGAACGAGGCGATGGCCTTGTCCAGGTCGCCCGAAAACACGATGATGTTCTTGGCGTCCCTGGCGGGGCCGGAGGCAGTCTGCGCCGGCTTTTCGCCCTTTTGCACGCTGGCGTGGGCGATGCCCTTTTCACTGCCGGAGGTCAGCAGCATGTTTCCGGTGCGGCGGCAGAACGCCGGAAGGTCGGACGCGAACGCCGGGTCGGTCGAAGAGATTTCGACCACGTCGCCCACCGCCGCGCAAGAGAGCGCTTCGGACAGCTTGACGATCGGGCCGGGGCACTGCAGACCGCAGGCGTCCAGCACGATGGTCTTCGTGGGCGCATCCTTCTTCTCGGGCAGCTGCGTATCGGTATTCACGGGAACCCCTCCTTTGGGTGCTTCATGGGGCCCGAAGATCGAATGGTACAGCCGGTAGCCGCCACTGAGGTTGTAGGCGTCAAAGCCGTTCTGCGTCAGGATACGGGAAGCCACGTAACCGCGCAGGCCCACCTGGCAGGTGACGTAGACGGGCTTGGAATTGTCCAGCTCGCCCAGCCGCGAACGCAGCGAATCCAGCGGGATGTTGATGAAGCCGTCGATGTGGCCGTTCTCGTACTCAAGCGTCGTCCGGGTGTCCAGCAGCGTCACGCTGCCGTCCCGGGGCAGGCCCTGAACGTCGTGCCAGTGGAAGTTCTTGACCAGGCCCTGCATCAGGTTTTCGATCGCAAATCCCGCCATGTTGACCGGGTCCTTCGCCGAACCATACGGCGGCGCGTAGCACAGTTCCAGCTTGGTCAGGTCACTGGCGGTCATCTTCGCGCGGATGGCGGTGGCGAACACATCCACCCGCTTGTCGGTTCCGTCATAGCCCACCGCCTGCGCGCCCAGGATGCGGCCGGTGCCCTTTTCAAAGATCACCTTGATGGACATGTTCACCGCGCCAGGGTAGTAGCCCGCGTGGTTGGCCGAGTAGGTGTAGTTCTTGTCGTAGTCCAGCTTCAGCCGCTTTGCGGTCTTTTCGTTGATGCCGGTGGAGGCGACGGTCAGGTCGAATACCTTGAGGATGGACGATCCCTGCGTGCCCTCGTAACGGCTGTCCAGCCCCGCGATGTTGTCCGCCGCAATGCGGCCCTGCTTGTTGGCCGGGCCAGCCAGCGGCACGTAGCCCTTGTCGCCGGTCACGAAATCAGTGATCTCGATGGCGTCGCCGACGGCGTAGATGTCGGGGTCACTCGTGAGCATGTGGTCGTCCACCGCGATCGCGCCGCGGGGGTTGAGCGCCAGGCCCGCATCCTTGGCCAGGCGGCTGTCGGGCCGGACGCCCACCGCCATGATCAGCATATCCGCCGGAACGTCGCTGTCGCCTACCGTCACGACGAGGCTTTCGCCCGTCTCGCGGATGCGGGAAACAGACTTACCCAGCATGAGCCGAACGCCCTTTTCCTCCATGTGACGGTGCACATCCTGGGCTATTTCGTAGTCGATCGGCGCGATCACCTGGTCCAGCATTTCCACCAGCGTCACCTGGAGCCCAGCGTGGGTCAGGTTCTCCGCCATCTCTACGCCGATGAAGCCGCCGCCCGCCACGATGGCCGTGCGGGGTTTCTTCTGATCGACATAGTCCTTGATGCGGTAGGTGTCCGGGATGTTGCGCAGTGTAAACACCTTGTCCGACTTCGCGCCCTCGATGGGCGGCACGAACGGTTCCGCGCCGGGAGACAAGATCAGCTTGTCGTAGTCCAGCTCATAGGTTTCGTTTGTCAGGTGGTTCAGCACCGACACGACTTTCCTGGCCGGATCGATCTTGACCGCCTCGCTGAGCGTGCGCACGTCCACATTGAAGCGCGCGTTGAAGCTCTTGGGCGTCTGCAGCGTCAGCGCGGACTTCTGCTTGATCTCCCCGCCGATGTAGTAGGGCAGGCCGCAGTTGGCGAAGGAGATGTACTCGCCCTTCTCCAACATCACGATCTCGGCCTTCTCGTCCAGCCTCCTGAGCCGCGCCGCGGCCGAAGCGCCGCCCGCCACGCCGCCGATAATGACAACCTTCATGGCCATTGCCTCCCTGAATTGACTTTTGGATGCCGTCCGTTTATGATAGTATTGGGTTGAAAGGGGATTTTTACAATGCCGGAGAGGGACCCATCCGCCATCTTTCCCCGCTTCCTGCCATTTTGGGACCGGCTCACGCCCGCCCATCGGGAAGCGTTGATCGCGGGCGCCGCCTGCCATGCCTACCCCAAGGGTGCCAACATCCACGGCGGGTCCAACGACTGCGCGGGGGTGCTGCTGGTACTGTCGGGGGAACTGCGCGTCTACATGCTGTCCGAGGAGGGCCGCGAGGTGACCCTCTACCGGATGGGCGGCGGCGACGTGTGCGTGATGAGCGCCAGTTGCGCGCTCAGCGCCATCACCTTTGAGGTGCGCATTGACGCCGCAAGCGACTGCGAGCTGTGCGTGATCAAGCCGTCCGTCTTCGATGCTGTGCAGCGGGAGAACATCTATGTGGAGGCCTTTGCCTACCGGCAGGTCACCGAGCGGTTCTCCGACGTCATGTGGGCGATGCAGCAGATCCTGTTCATGAGCTTCGACAAGCGCCTTTCGGTGTTCCTTCTGGACGAGGTGGCCCGGGGCGGCGGCGATACCGTGCGGCTGACGCAGGAGGAAATCGCGCGCTACCTGGGGGGCGCGCGCGAATCCGTCACCCGGATGCTGAAGTACTTTCAGCAGGAGGGGCTGGTGTCGCTGTCTCGGGGCGGGGTCACCGTGCTGAACCGGAAGGGCCTCCGGGCGCTGTTGTAGCGGCTAGTCCAGCATCGCCAGGATCGCGGCCTTGGGCCGGGCGCCAACGGCGGTCTTAGCCAGCTTGCCGTCCTTGAACACCATCAGGGTCGGGATGCTCATCACGCGGAACGCGCCGGCCAACTCCGGCTGGGCGTCGATATCCACCTTGCCCACCTTGACGTCCTGATTCTCATTCGCGATCTGGTCCACCAGCGGGGACACCATGCGGCAGGGGCCGCACCAACTGGCCCAGAAGTCCACGAGCACCGGTTTCTCGCTGTTCAAAACCTCGCGCTGAAAATTTTCCATGGTCAAATCCACGACAGACATTGTGTATCGCTCCTTTTTGGTTTGTGAGACCAGTATACGCCGCCCGCCGCCCCGATTCTGTGACCAGGTCACACAAAATATCCATATTCAGGAGGCCGTCATGCGCTACCGCTGCCTGGTGCTGGACCACGACGACACGCTGGTCCGGTCGACGCCGGAGATCCACTACCCGTCCTTCGTCGAGACGGTCCGGCTGCTCAGGCCGGAGATGCCGCTTCCGACGCTTTCGGAGTTTATCACCCACAACTTCGACCCGGGGTTTCTGCCGATGTGCCGGAACGTGTACAAGTTCACCGACGAGGAGATGGAGATCGAGCAGCAGATATGGAAGCGGTACACGCAGCGCGTTCCCGACTGCTACGACGGTTTCGGGCCGCTTTTGTCCCGCTACCGGGCGGGGGGTGGCAGGGTGTGCGTGGTGTCCCATTCGGAAAAGCGGGTCATTCTCCGGGACTACCGGGCGCACTTCGGCTTCGAGCCGGACATGGTCTTCGGCTGGGAGCTTCCGGAGGCGCAGCGAAAGCCCCACCCGTACCCGCTGGACGCCATCATGGAGGGGCTGAGTCTGACCGCCCAGGACCTTTTGATGGTGGACGATTTGAAGCTGGGCTTCGATATGGCGAGGAGCCGCGATGTGGACTTTGCCTGGGCCGGCTGGTCCGACACCGCCTTCGTCACCCGCGAATACATGACAAAGCACGCGCCGTACCAGTTCAGTGCGCCGAGGGAGCTGGAAGAGTTCCTAATTGGAGAGTGAAGTTATGCTGCTCTTTTCATTCTTTTTCCTTGGCAATTAGCTACCTACCTAGCATGAAATACTTGCATAAAAAAGCGGATTATGT
>JAEVZE010000211.1 GCA_023392395.1 Bacillota bacterium | reverse complement strand
GTGAAGTTGCGCTCGTAATAATTCTGCGCGCCGTTGCCATTTGCGCTCCGGGCGAACAGTTCGCCGATGGTCTTGCTGAACAGCACCTGCTGGGTTACAATGTTCATGCGGTCGAGCTCACCGCTCAGTTGGTTGATGTTCTTTTCGATCAGCACTTCCTGGCTGTAGGCGATGCGCTCGTTCATGCTATGGTAGAGGTAGTAGTTGCCCAGCACCAGCACCAGCGCGATGATCACCGATATGAGGAGCGAATACCACTGGAATATCCGCTTCTCCAAGCTGGGCGTGCGCAAGCGATTCCCTCCCCGTGGATTCTTTCTATATGATTATACCATAGGCGCATCCCCGGCGGAATCCGCCCGCAGCGAAGGAAGGCGCGAAGCGGTCAAAGAGTTTCATTTTTTCCTATCCGCTGTTTCTCTTTGTCACTTCAAAAAAGCAATAAATTGCTCTATATTGAAACCGAGAAGTTTGACAAAGAGACCAACGGAACAACATTGAAGGAGGCCGACTATGAAAAGAACCTTGACCGTTCTCATGGCGTTGATGCTCATCCTTTCGCTGCACGTGCCCTCGATGGGGCAGGAACTGACCGGAACCTTGACAATGTATGGTTCCAAGGACGGCTGGCGCGACGTGTTTGACAAGGTGCTGGCCAAGATCGCCGAGGAACACGGCATCAACGTGGAACTGGTCACGCTGCCCAACGAGCAGATCGAAAGCGTCATCAGCGTCAAGCTGGCCACCAACGACGCGCCGGACATCTTCTTCTCCAACGCGCCGCAGACGGTGGAGCAGTACAACGCGACCCAGACCTGCGTGCCGCTGAACGATCAGCCGTGGGCTTCCCGCCTGGTGGCGCCGGACCTTCTGAAATACAAGGGCGACGGCAACATCTACGCCATGCCGATGCGCGAGTCCTCCAGCTTCTTTGGCGGCGTGTACTACAACAAGCAGTACATGGAAGAGCTGGGCATCACCGATCCCAACCCAAAGACGATGGACGAGTTCTTCGCCCTGTGCCAAGAGATCAAAGACAAGGGCGCAACCCCGATCTATATGACTGATAAGGACGGCTGGTGCACCCAGGTGTGGACCACCATCGGCTGGGGCGTCGCGCTGGACGACAAGAAGGACACCATCTACCCGGACCTTCTGTCCAACAAGGTGGACTTCCAGCAGATCCCGGAGATGGTCACCGTTCTTCAGCAACTCCAGGACCTGTACACCAAGGGCTACGTGAACGAAGACCACATGTCGCAGACCTATGACACCGCGAAGGTCGCCATCGCCGAGCGCAAGGCGGTCATGGCCATCCAGGGCGAATGGTTTGCAACCGACCTCAACGCCAAGTATCCCGACGTGGAGCTGGGCTCCTTCGCGATCCCGTTCATGGACAAGGACATGATCGGCACCGGCGCGTATGTGACGGGCATGTTCGTGCCCAAGGGCGGCCAGGTGGATCTGGCGCTCAGGTTCCTGGACCTGTGGAGTCAGCCGGAGTACATGAACATGATCTTCCAGGAGACCCCGGGCTTCCCGGCCTTCAAGGATGCCGACGGCGGCAGCGTGCTGCCCAGCGTGCAGAAGTTCATGTCCCAGTACATCGAGCAGGGCAAGTACACGCCGGAGTTTGACGCCTACTTCGACAGCGCCCGCGCCATCATGAATGACTACCTGTTCGGCAACATCCAGGAGGTCACCACCGGCAAGACGGCGGAGAACGCGCTGTCCGACTGGAACGCCAAGTTCGAGCAGTTCATGAAGGAGAAGGAAGTCGCGGGCTTCTAGGATCCTCCAAATCGAAGAGCATAAACGGGCCGCAACGTGCGTTGCGGCCCGCTTGGGAGGAAGCGCAATTGGACGTAAGCCGAACGGGACGCATGGAGAGGGCGCCCGCACCGAGGCACAGGAAGGCGGTTTCCATGCAGGACCGCCTGTACCCCAAATATCTGTTGATCCCCACAATCCTCATTTTCAGCGTGTTTTTCATCCTGCCGGTGATCGGCGGCGTGTACATTTCGCTGACCAACTGGGACATCACGAAACCCGTCATCAAGTTCATCGGACTCGCCAACTACGGCGTGATGTTCGAGGACACCGACTTTGTGCTGGCGATCAAAAACACGCTGGTCTTCACGGTGGCGATCGTGACGCTTCGGAACATCCTCGCGCTGTTTCTGGCGATCGTGCTCACTCAGGGCCTGAAAACCACGACCTACCTGCGCACGGTGTTCTACATTCCGCCGGTTTTGAGCTACGTGGTCGTGGGCATCATGTTCACCGCCATCTTCCAGATGAACGGCACGTTCAACCAGATTCTGGGCTTTTTCAACCTTCCCGCCAAGACCGAGTGGATCGCAAACCCCGACACCGCGCTTTTGACCGTCATCATCGAGGACGTGTGGAAGTGGACGGGCTTTCACATGGTGATCTACATCGCCGGGCTGACCGCCATCCCGCAGGACTACTACGAGGCGTCCCGGATCGACGGTGCTTCCTTCTGGGGCCAGATGCGCCATATCGTTTTGCCGCTGCTCGTCCCTGCGTTCAAGATCAACATCACCCAATCGATCATCGGCGGCTTCCGGGTGTTTGAGCAGGTGCTGACGCTCACCGCCGGAGGGCCGGGCCACCGCTCCACGGTGGTCGGCATGATGATCTACGAGTACTTCGGCCGCGGCTTCTACGGACGGTCCACCGCGATGAGCATGCTCCTGTCGGTGGCGGTCGTGGTGGTCACCGTGGCAATCCGGCGCTATTTCACCCGGAAGGAGATGGCATACTGACGATGTCTGACGCAAGATACACGCGGGGCAAGCTGGCGCTGGACATCGTAATGGCGCTCGTGAGCCTGGTTGTGCTGGTGCCGCTGCTCGTCGTCTTCTTCGGCGCGTTCAAGACCTCCGCCGAGGCGATCCGGTTTGACATGATGCCGCCCTTTACGTGGCACCCGGAGAACTTCTCCACCGTGTTCGCCAAGGCAAAGCTGGGACCGGCTTTTTGGAACAGCACCCAGATCACCGTGATCGTCGTCGGCGTGACGACCATCCTGTGCGCGCTGTCCGGCTTTATCATCGCGCGCAGAAACGACCGCCTGAGCGCGTTTCTCAACACCTACTTCTCGCTGGGGCTGATCGTGCCGATGGCGGTCGTGCCGACGATACTGGTGCTCCAGTTCTTCCACATCATGAACACCAAGCCGGGGCTGATGCTGGTGATGATCGCCAGCAATATCTCCTGGGGCATGTTCATCCTGACAAACTTCATCTACACCATCCCCCGCGAGATGGACGAAGCCGCGCTGATCGACGGCTGCGGCCCGATCCGGCTGTTCTTTACGATCATCCTGCCGATGCTCAAGCCCGTGGTGCTGACCAACGTCGTCATTGTCGCGATGGGCACATGGAACGACCTGCAAACGCCCCTGTACCTGCTCAATTCCAGCAAGAACCTCACGATGCCGCTGACCGTGTACAACTTCAAGGGCCGCTACTTTTCGGACTGGAACCTGATCTTTGCGGACCTGGTGCTGGTGGCGCTGCCGATGATCGCGCTGTACGTCGTTTGCCAAAAATACATCGTCGCCGGCGTGTCTGCCGGCGCCGTGAAAGGATAATCTCAAAATGAACGAATATGTTCCTCTTCAATGGCCCGAGGGAGCAACCCTTGCGCTCAGTGGCTTTGGCGAAGGGTTTCCGGATGCGCTGGTCGGAGGCCTGAACTTCAGCCTGATGGTGCACGGCGCGTCCGGCGCGCAGGCTGCGTATCGCATCGTCGTGGAATGGGAGGGCGGCGTGTGCGCATGGGATTCAGGCTGGGTGGAGTCCGCCCGGTCAAACGCGATTCCCTACGCCGGAGCCGCACTTGAATCGGACCGCGACTTCGTCGCCTGGGCGCAGGTGCGCACGACGGAGGGCTTTGAAACAGAGCCTTCGCAGCTGCTCCGGTTCTCCACCGGGCTTGAAAAGGGTACCTGGAACGCGCCGTGGATCTGCCAGCCGACGGCGGTCAGCGCCGCTCCAATGTTCCGCCGCGAGTTCGAAGCGGGCCGGGACCTTGTTCGCGCCCGGTTCTTCGTGGCGGGCCTGGGCTACTTTGAAGCCCGGCTGAACGGCGCAAAGGTGGGCGACCACCGCATGGAGTCCGCCTGGACCGTGTACGACAAGCGCGTCGCCTACGTCGCGTACGATGTGCTGCCCCAGATCAAGCCCGGCATGAACGCGCTCGGTGTGACGCTGGGCGGCGGCTGGTACGCCACCAAGGAATTCCGGCGTCCGGCGATGACCGCGCTGCTGCGGCTCGAATACCGGGACGGCAGTACGCAGGAGATCGCGTCCGCGCCGGACGGCTGGAAGTTTTTCGCGGAAGGCCCGATTCTGAGCGACTCGATCTACATCGGCGAGGTGTACGACGCGCGCCGCGAGGTGCCCGGATGGGACGAGCCCGGCTTTGACGATCGGGGTTGGGTGCGCCCGCTGGAGGCCGAGCCGCCGCACGGGGCCATGACCCCGCAGCGCTGCGAACCCATTCGCATTGTCCAGACGCTTGCGCCCCAAAAGATCACGAGCCCGGCGACGGGCGTCTACGTGGTCGACTTCGGCCAGAACATCGCGGGCGTGCCGCGGCTTTCCGGGGAGGCCGAGAAAGGCGACGAAATCCGGATCCGCTACAGCGAGATTCTGAGCCCCGACGGCAACCTCAACATGCTCAACCTGCGCGCCGCGCAGCAAAGCGACCGGTACATCGCCGCGGGCGGCGCATTTTCCTACGAGCCCCGCTTCACCTATCATGGCTTTCGCTATGCCGAGATCACCGGTCTGAAAGAGCCGCCGTCGCCCGGCCGGATCGAGGCGCTGGTCGTCCGCAACGACGTCCGGGTACGCGGCAGCTTTGCGTGTTCGATTGATCTGATCAACGACATCCAGCGCATCTGCTTCTGGACGGAGAACAACAACCTGCACTGGGTGCCCACCGACTGCCCGCAGCGGGACGAGCGCCTGGGCTGGCTGAACGACCTGACCGTGCGCGCCGAGGAGGCGATGTACAACTTCGACCTTCGGTACTTCTATGACAAATTCCTGACCGACATCCGGGACGCACAGGGCGAAAAAACCGGCGCGATCACCGACACCGTGCCCTACACCAAGTACGGCGGCCAGCCCGCGGATGCCGTGTGCTCAAGCTTCCTGGTGCTGGCGTGGCTATTGTACATGCACTACGGCGACGAGGGCGTGCTGGCAAGGTACTACGACGCGCTGAAGGCCTGGACCGAATACCTTTCGCGCCAGCGGGAGAACGGCATCGTCGCCTACAGCTACTACGGCGACTGGGCGTCCCCGATCACCGAGAGTCTCAAGGGCAGCTATGGCTCGGGCGCGGTGTCCGGTACCACCCCGGGGCGGCTGATGTCCACCGGATTCCTTTTGATGAACGCACGGCTCATGCGGCAAATGGCCGAAGCGCTCGGCAAGTCCGAGGACCGCGCGAGGTACGAAGCGCTGGAGAATGAAACGCTGGATGCCTTGAACCGCGAGTTCCTGGATAGGGAGCGGGGCCAATATGCCACCGGCAGCCAGGCGGTGAGCGCGTTCATGCTGTACCTGAACGTCGTGCCCGATGACGCGCGGGCGGGCGTGGTCGACAGCCTCGTCCGGGACATCCGCGCGCGCGGCGTGCACCTCTCCACCGGCAACCTCTGCACGCGGTACATCTTCGAGGTGCTGTGCGACAACGGTCAGGAGGATCTGGCGTTCGAACTGGCGACGCAGCGCAGCTACCCCAGCTGGGGGTACATGCTGTCCCGCGGGGCCACCACCACCTGGGAGCGCTGGGAGTACGTGGACAGCGGCGAACAATTGGGCATGGCATCCCACGATCATCCGATGTACGCCACCATCAGCGCATGGTTTTACCGGTATCTGGCCGGCATCCAGCCGCTTGAACCCGGGTTCGACCGGTTCCTGGTGCGCCCGTTCATGCCGAAGGGGCTGGACAGCGCGTCGGCAAGGCTGCGGACGGCAAAGGGTGAGATTTCTTCGGAGTGGACCCGGAACGGTTCCGGCGCGACGGTTCGCATTACTGTGCCCTTCGGCAGCGCGTGCGACGCGCTTTTGCCGGTCCCGCAGGGCCTAAAGTCGGTCGTGCTGGACGGAAAGAATATCCCCGCGGAGATTGGTCCGGACGGGCGTGTGCGCATTGCGCTGACAAGCGGAGCGCATGGAATCAAGCTGTCTTGGTGACGGCGCAAGGAGGACGTACTGATGAAGACGGTCAAGGAGAAGTACCTGCTGGTCGGCGCGGACTTCGCGGGGTACCCGCTGAAGGAAGCGGTGTGCGCGCACCTTCGGGAGAAGGGCTGGACGATCACCGACGTGGGCGTCACCGACCCGAACGTGGACGACACGGAGAACATGTTTCACCGGGTGGGCCTGAGGGTGGGCGCGAAGATCGCGGAGGGCGAATTTGAGCGGGCGCTGATCTTCTGCGGCACTGGCATGGGCATCCACATCGCGGCGTCGAAGTGCCCCCATGTCCACGCGGGCGTGGTAGAGAGCGTTCCGGCGGCGTTGCGCGCGATCACCGGCAACGGCGTGAACGTCCTCTCGATGGGCGCGTTCTACGTCGCGCCGCAGATGGGCTGCGACATCGCGGACGCGTACCTGGGCGCGGAGCTTGGCAGTGGCTACGAATGGTGGCCCAACTTCTACGAGTTCCACAAGCTGGCCATCGACGAGCTGGAGGCCTTCGACTACGAGGGATACAAGGCAAACGGCTTCAAGCTGAAGCACCTGGGCGATTTCCCGCTCAAGCTGGAAAAGAAGCCGGAATGCTGCTGAGGCGGATCTGTTCAAAGCTTCTCTGTTAAGGTGGGCAACCCGAAGATGCGCTCGGAACTCCTCATGAGAAATACGGGCCTCGTTGCCTGCTCATACGTTTACGGCGGATAGGCCTGTGGCCTGTCCGCCTTTTGAATTTGTCCTTAATAGCTTGTCGCGTTTGCCGGTCAGCCCATGGTGAAGCGGAGTAAGCAGTGAGTATGGGTACTGCACCACCAGTTCGGCGTAGACCTTTGGCTGTTCCGCCCTTGCGGAGTTGCCTGACTATAAACTGAGTTGAGTATAAGTCAGGAAACCACGACCGCGGTCGGATGGAAATATTGCCAAGATTTCATGCCAAATACTAGAGGATATTAACACTTCAACGGATGATTTGATTGCTATACGCACAAATATAGGAGCAAAAAACAATCTATTTTTCTAAAATTGAAATGGCATGTTGACAATTCAACCATGTTGAATTATAATACATTTATACTCGCAAGCAAATCATGGAGGGAAGCTATCAAGATGGACAACAGGCTGGAAGGCAAGACGCTTGGAATCATCCATGCGGCCGCGATTACGATTGACGCCATGAAACCGTTCATTGCGCGCTATATCCCGGAAGTCTCCATTATGAACCTTGCCGATGACACCATTCAGCGCGACAACATCGCGGCGGGAGCCGGCGTAATCCCAAAGAGGAACTACTATAAGTTCGCGCAGTATGCGCACAACCTGGAGGAAGCGGGCGTCAACGCGATCCTGCTGGCATGCTCCACGTTCAACTACGCCGCGGAACTGGGGCGTCCGATGATCAACGTCCCCATCGAGCAGATCGACCGCCCCATGATGGAGTGCGCGGTGAACACGGGAGAACGGATTGGCCTTCTGGCCACACTCGCGACGACCGTTCCGTCCTCCGAACGCCTCCTGGACATCGTGGCCGCCAGGGCGGGCAAGCGGATCACCCGCAAAACCGTGCTGGCCGAGGCAGCGTTTGAGGCGTATCTGAAGCACGATATCGCGCTTCACAACCGCATTCTGCTGGATGAAATCGACAAACTCTCCAAGGAAGTGGACGTCATCGCGATGGCGCAGCTTTCGATGTCCGCGCTCGCGCCCGAAATCAAAGGCGTCGCGGTGCCGGTGCTGAATTCGGGCGACACCGGCTTCGCGCGCGTAAGGGAAATGCTGATGAACTGCTGATCAAACGGGGCACAGGGGAGGTGGCGGCGCTGAGTCAACGCCTTTGATGCTGGCAGGCGGAGAACGAACCATCCAAACAATTAGAGCGGAGGGAATCTTATGAAGAACACGCGCGTTGTGATCGCCCTGGTGCTGGCGATCCTTCTATCGCTTGGCGCGACGGCCGCACAGGCCGAGGGCGCCAAGACCGAGTTGCTGTACACGTTCTGGGGCTCCGCCTATGAGAAGGCGGCCCAGGAAGGCGCGATCGCCATGTTCAACGAGCAGAACCCCGACATCCACGTCGAGGCGCTGCACATTCCCAGCGCCGGGACTGAGTACATCGCGAAGCTGACCGCGATGGCGGCGTCCGGCACCAACCCGGACATCGGCTACATGGATGTGGCCACGGCCTTCGTCTGGGCCAAGGAAGGCAAGTTCTACAACATCTTTGACCTCATGGAGGAAGACCCGGATTGGGGTCCCGAAATGTACGTGGACGACATCTTCTACCGCTATGAAGAGGGAAAGAGCTTTGGCTCCACTTCGTCCATCAACCCGCGCCTGATCCTGTACAACGTGGATGCGTTCACCGAGGCGGGCATTGAGCCGCCGCCGACCACCGTCGACAAGTCGTGGACCTGGGATCAGTTCATCGAGACGGCGAAGCTGCTTACGCTGGACGTGAACGGCAAGAACGCCGCGGATCCCGAATTCGACCCGACGATGATCATGCAGTACGGCGTGTTCATGGACTGCTCCGACCTGGTCATCCAGTCGATCCTGCTGGACAGCAACGGCGCGGACCTGCTCAGCGTGGACGGAACCGTGATGGCGCTGGACGCGCCGGAGGCCGTCCAGGTTTATCAGGCGATGTACGACATGATCTACGTGCATCACGTCTGCCCGAACCCCGCGGACTACAAGGCGATCGCCGCCGACATTCCGACCGCGCTGAAGGGCCGTCAGGCCGCGATGGCCATCACTGGCCAGTGGGTGCTGCTGGACATGGCCAAGATGGGCTTCAACTTCGATCTGGGCGTCATGCCCATGTTCAAGGAACCCCGCAACGTGAAGGATGCCGGCACCCGCGTGATCTTCAGCAACGCCCGCGATAAGGACGCCGCCTGGAAGCTGTTCAAATTCCTGGCTTCGCCGACCGGCGCGCTGTCACTGTACAAGGATGGCCTCTGGATGCCGGTTCTGAAGGAATGGTATCAGGACGAGGAGAAGTACAACACCTGGGCAACCGGCCCCGCGCACCCAGCCTCCTACAGGACCGTCGTGGCCGACTCGCTCTTCAACGGCACCGCCACCCCCTCCTACAACCTGCGTATTTCCAACATCAACGAGATCCAGACGCTGGTGAAGGCGGGCCTTGAACCCATCTGGAACAACTCGCTGTCCGGCACGGTCGAGGACCAGCTCAAGGCCACCTGCGCCTCCGCGCAATCCGCCGTCAAGGGCTTCAACCCGGAGAACTACCACAACAGCCACTACCACACGTACAAACCGTAAGATTATTGTAAGGTGCGGCCGGGCGAAGGCTGAACCCGGCCGCGCCTTCCAAGTTGTCTGGGGAGGTTGCCATGAAGGGACCGGGCGCTCTAGCGCAGTTTCGGCGCAGCAAGGAAGCCCGCGCGGGGCTTTTCTACGCGATGCCGGCCATACTGGGATTTTGCATCTTCACGATCGGCCCCATGATCGTAAGCCTCGTTCTGAGCTTTACGAATTACAACGGCGTTGGCAGGCCGGAGTATGCGGGCATGAGCAATTACCGGGAATTGTTCACCACCGATCCGTTTTTTGTCAATTCGCTCAAGGTCACCGGCATCTACATCGCCATGAGCATTCCGCTCAACATCGTCGTGGCGTTCCTGATCGCGTATATGCTCTCGCGCGAGATCAAATTCCGCGGCCTGTTCCGCCTTGTCTACAATGTGCCGACGGTCCTGCCGCTGGTGGCGACGGCGATCAT
>JAEVZE010000197.1 GCA_023392395.1 Bacillota bacterium | reverse complement strand
CCCTCAAGCATCCGGTAGTCCGTGAAAAAAGCGCGCCGCTCCCGCAAAACTGGCGGGAGCGGCGCAGACAAATTGGCAAACCCTATCGTACTTTCAGATCAAATCCGCCGACTTGCGCGGCGGATTTGGCTTTCCCCCTCAAGGCCGAGCTTGCCCGGCCGACGGGGAAAGCATTCCCGTTCCGGTTTCCGCCCGAAAACATGCCGCAGCTTGTTTTAGGAAACCGGCCCGCTTCCCTTGCGGATGAAAGCCGCCCTGGCAGATTTCATCCGCCTGCTTACAGGACTACCGACGAGGTATATTCGATCTTGATGCTGCCCACCTTGGTGCGCTGCAGCTTGGCCTTGTTGCCATTTCCATCCTCGATGGCCATCTTCTCCAGTTCGTTGGCGTCGAAGAATGCCACGACCTGGCCCTCCACAAAACCCGCCCAGTTAACGCGCTTCGTGCCTTCCGGGTTCATGACTTCTTCGAGGGTCTGGGGGAATTTATTTTCGTCGGTCATGGGGGTACCTCCTGCATGTTGATGGCGGCCCGAAGCCGCATAAAATCCAGTATACCCCAGGGGGGTCCGGTAGCGCAACTTGGTTTGTGTAAAGGGCAACTGCTTACGACTTCGTCGTGAGCAGTTGCAGGGGAACGAGGGCCGGATTTATTAATTTCCTGAGGGAAATTCAGAAATACGGCAGCAGGTATTTATACTATTTACAAACACAAATTACTAGTTGCGACGGTTCTTTTCGCGCGGGACGGTTGTTTTCCCTACGGGAAACCAAGTTGCTTCGCGACCGTTAGATTCAAACGCGTTTGAATCTAACGCCGCTGTGTCGCACTTTGCTCAACGTAGCGCTGCATTTCACCCCGAAGGCGTATCCCGAAGGGTCGCCTCGCTCCGGCTCCTTGCCCCGCTATCTGCAATCCCTCGCCGCTTTGAAGTAATTAGTGTTTTACAATAGTATGATTCGTCGTCGGGCGGACAAGCGCCCTTTGGACGAATCCATCTGTGCCGGAAAACCCGCCGCAAATAATGGGATATGGAGGGCTTCGGCCCTCCAAGCCTCCCGGAGTTTTCGTAAGCGTAAGCCCCGGGGTAAAACGGCCCCGCCTTGACAGCGGAGGCGGCAGGGTGCTATTGTACCCTTGAGAAGTGTCCGGCAGTCCCTATTGATGGACGGGCGGACGGACTGATACTAATTTCAAATATGAACGCGTCGTCGCGTCGGATCTTTTACCGCCCCGCGTCGTCGCCCTCCGCTCAACGTAGCGCTGCCGTCTCGCTCCAGCTCCTAGCGGGACGAAAAAATCTCTTGCCGCTTTGGACGCGTTAATATTCTCCATTAGGATGAAGGAGGGATCTTCCATGGACGCGACCGAGGCGATCCGCGCGCGGCGCAGCATCCGGAAATTTGTCAAAGGGGCGGAGATCTCCGAGGAGCACCTGCGCCTGATGCTGGAGGCGGCGATGATGGCCCCCAGCGCCTGCAACACCCGGCCCTGGGACTTCACAGTGGTGAAGAGCCCTGAAATGCGGCAGGAGATTGCCGCAGTCCACCCCTACGCCCGGATGGTGGCCAAGGCGTCGCTTGCGGTGGTGGTGGGCGCGCGGCCCGATCTCTTGCCCAAGGACTTGCCTCATTACTGGCCCCAGGACTGCGCCGCCGCAACGGAGAACCTTTTGCTGCAAGCCGTCGCGCTGGGCTACGGCGCGGTGTGGTGCGGCGTGTACCCGGACATGGACCGGGTACAGAGCATCCGGAAGATTCTGGGCGGCGAGAGCGTGCCCTTCAACGTGATCGCGGTGGGCGTGCCCGACGAAAGCCCCAATGCACGCGGGTACTACGACCCGGAGCGGGTCAAAATCCTGTGAAGATAGATAAGAGGGAAAAATGCGCGAATTTCACTTTCCGGACGCCGCCTTCGACGCCCGGCTGACCCTTCTGGACAGCGCCCAGGCGTTTCACTGGCAGGAATGGGACGGTTCATACATCGCGGTCTCCGGCGGGGTCCCGATGCGCGTGACGCAGTTGGATGCGGGCATCGTGGTGGACGCACCGGAGGGCTGCTCTGAGGCGTTTTTACGACGCTACTTCGATCTGGACCGGGACTATTCGGTCATCGTCCGGGAGTACGGCGACTGCCCCTGCGCGGAAGAGGCGTTTACAAGGCTCCCGGGGCTGCGCATCCTCCGACAGCCCGCCTGGGAGGCGCTGTGTACGTTTCTTCTGTCCCAGAACAACAATACCGCCCGCATCGGGAAGCTCGTGCGCGCGATGTGCACGCGGTACGGAGCGCGCGTGGAGGCCTTCGGAAGGGAGATCTACGCCTTCCCGGAGCCGGAGGCGCTCTCTTCGGCGGGGGCGGAGGCGCTTCGGGCGCTGGGCTGCGGTTACCGGGCGGAGTACCTGGCTGGGACCGCCCAAATGGTGCTGGAGGGCTTCCCGTTGGAGGAGCTCGCCGACATGCCCTATGAGGACGCCCGCGAAAAGCTGATGGAACTTCCGGGCGTCGGGCCCAAAGTAGCCGACTGCGTGCTGCTGTTTGGCTGCGGGCACCTGTCGGCCTACCCCGTGGACGTGTGGGTGGCGCGGCTTTCCCGAGCGTGGCTGGGCATCGAGGGCAAGACGAGCCGGGCGTTGGCCGATAACGCGCGCGCCCGTTTCGGTCCCCACGCGGGCATCCTGCAGCAGTACCTGTTCCACTGCGCCCGCTGCGGGCTGATCGAAACATAAATGAGAAAAACATAATCGGTCCAGATCCGCTCGTACCATCCAATCGTTCCCGGCGACCCGTGCGCCGGGAACGTATTTCACCCACCAGTGCCGCACACTGGTGGCCCAAACATCAAGCTGTTGGCAAACCCCACCGTACCTTCCAATCGTTTCCGGAGACCTGTGCGCCGGAAACGTGTTTTTAACCCCAGTGCGCACACTGGGGGTAAAAACAGTACCTTCTGTCAGCGAGCCACCCGGAAATCCCGCAGGATTTCAGGCTCGCGCAGTTTTTCCAATGCGATGAAAAGCCGCTCAGCGGATTTTCATCGCTTTCACAATGAATACCCTTCCTTACTGGTGCGCAGCGCCTCCTGCGCCGGATCCTCGGAGAAGGCCAGGATGCTCGCCACGCACAGAGAATGGTCGCCCAAGTCCAGAATCTGTTTGGTTTCGCACTCAAAGCTGGCCCGCGCTTTTTTCAAAATCGGAAAGCCGGTCTGCCCGGCGGTCAGTTCGATGCCCAGTTCCTTCACCTTGTCCACCTTCGCGCCGGTGGTTTGGCAGACCTTTTTGGCCTGTTCCCGGAGGGACTGGTCCGGCAGGCACAGCGAGAAATGCTTTGTGCCACGGATCACGTCCAGCGTGTGCTTTTTGTTGCCCACGCAGATGACCAGCGTGGGCGGGTTGATGGCCGCGAACGTCCACCAGGACACGCCCATCGCGTTGCACGTTCCTTGCGCGTCTCGGGTGATCACATAGGCGAACGGGTGCGGCGCGGTGGCGCGGAAGGCCTCGGTCATGTTCATATCCATTCCTCCATCCGGCGCGATTGGGGCCGATTTTCCTGCACAATTATACCACTTTTAGAAAGATGATCCAAGGCATATTGCTGGTTTTTTCGAGCCGCCGTCCAATGGCTGATTAAGTAAATTTTTATCGATTAATCCGCCTGCCGTGTTGACATGATGGCGAAAGTTTGATAAACTATGTACAGGTACTCACAACCCGCCGCATTTTTTATTGGAGGTGCCTTGCTTTGAAGAAAATCGCTGCGCTGCTCATAGCCCTTGTCCTCGTGATCGGCCTTATGACCGTTTCTGTTTCTGCGGAAGGTGAATTGAAGACGGGCCTGGCGGTGGTCGCCTCGCTGTCTAGCTCGAAGCCCGCCGCCGCGGACGCGGACGGCTTGGCCCAGACCGACGCCAACGTGGTCGCCGTCACCGTCGACCAGGATGGCAAGATTGTGGATTGCAAGATCGACGGCATTCAGGCCAAGATCAACTTCTCCGCCGACGGACAGCTGAAGACCGACATCGCCACCACCTTTAAGACCAAGAACGAGTTGGGCGCTGATTACGGCATGGCCAAGGCTTCCCCCATCGGCAAGGAATGGAACGAGCAGATCGCCTCCCTGGCCGAGTACGTCAAGGGCAAGACGCTGGACGAAGTGCTGGCCATCGGCGTGGACGGCGAGAAGCACGCCACCGACGCCGCGCTGACCGCCTCCGTCACCATCAAGATCGACAGCTACGTGGCCGCCATCGCCAAGGCCGTGCAGAACGCCCAGGCAGTGGGGGCGAAGGCCGGCGACAAGCTGGGCCTGGCCATCACCACCGACATGCACCAGTCCAAGGCCGTGGCGGATGGCAAGGAAGGTTCCGCGCAGTCCTACTCCTTCATGACGGCCCTCACTTACAACGATCAGGGCGTCATCACCAGCTGCATCATCGACGGCCTCCAGGGCACGGTGAAGTTTGACGCCAAGGGCCAGATCACCTCTGACATCACCGCCGCTCCTCAGACCAAGAACGAGCTGGGCGACAACTACGGCATGCGCAAGGCCTCCGGCATCGGCAAGGAATGGAACGAGCAGGCCGCCGCGTTTGCCGCTTACGTTCTGGGCAAGAACGCCGAGCAGGTCACCGGCATCAAGCTGACTGACGAGGGCAAGGCCGCCGAAGCGGACCTTTCCAGCGTCGCCACCGTCACCATCTCCCCGCTCCAGCAGGTTGTGCTCAAGGCGCTGCAGAACTAATCCGAAGCATTTATAAACTGGGCAGGCGGACGAAAGAGTCCGCCTGCCTTTTTGCGTTTCAATCATACGGGCCCGTTATGAAAGCCATTTTTGGATTTCATACGCGTAAAGCGCGCCTTGTCCATTCGCGCCCAGCGTGGTACAATGCCCGCGAGGGGGGAGAAGCGTGGAGATCAGAGTACACAACATCGGCTGGTACGCGCTGAACAGCTACCTTCTGGAGACGCCCATGGGGATCATCGCCATCGACACCGGCTACCCGGGCGGCGCGGCAGGTTTTGTCAGGCGCTTTACCCGGCGCTGGCCGTTGACGCAGCTCAAGTACGTGTTCCTGACCCACCATCATGACGACCACGCGGGCTTTCTGAAAGACCTTCTTGGCGTCTGCGACGCAAAGGTGGTGCTTAGCCCGCTGGCGCTGCCATGCCTTCTGGCGGGCAGGAGCGCCGAGCCGCCCGGCGCGGGGTATTCCTCCCGGCCCGCGTCCTGGTTTTCGCTCGTCAAGCGGAATTTCTCTTTTCCGCCGGTGGATCCGGGCGACCGGGCGATCCTCGTGCGGGACGAGGGCGACCAGCCTTTTGAGGGGCTTGGTTTGCCCATCCGGGTGCTGACGCTGCCCGGCCATACGGCAGACTCCATTGGCCTGTTTCTGCCGGAGACGGGACAGCTGTTCTGCGGGGATGCGGCGATGAACGCGGGCATCAGCGTGGCCCGGCACACCATCTGGATCGAGGATCCGGCGGAGTTCGGCGCTTCCTGGGACAGGATGCTATCGCGCTCGCCCCGCCGTATCTACCCCGCCCACGGCGCGCCATTCCCGCCTTCCGATCTCGTAAAATACCGGCGTTACCTGGACGGAAAGCGGCTGATCCCGCCGAAGAAGTGAGGTTAAGCGAGATGCAAAAGAGCATTGCCCTGACGAAGCGCTTCGTCGAATCCGAACGGGGCAGAACCTATTACTGGATCACAAGGGGCGCGCCCAGCGCGCGGTGCGTCGTATGGACCCACGGCGTGACCGCCAATCACGAAATGTTTGGTCCGCAGGCGGAGCATTTCGAGGAGGACTATACGCTGATCCTGTGGGACGTGCCGATGCATGGAAAGTCCCGGCCGTACCGGGATTTCTCCTATAAAAACGCGGCGGAAGAGCTTGATTCGATCCTCCGGCAGGAGGGTATCCAGCGCGTCGTGCTGGTGGGCATGTCGATGGGCGGCTACCCGTGCCAGATGTTCGCACGCCTGCATCCCGAGAAGGTCGAGGGCTTCGTGGCGCTGGATACCACGCCCTTCGGCCTTGAGTACTACTCGAAGTCCGACCGCTTCTGGCTCCGGCAGGCCGGGCGTCTGGCGACCTGGTATCCGGATGGAGTACTTCGCAGGAGCATGGCAAAATCCGTTTCCCGCACGGAGCGGGCCAGGGCGATGATGATGAAGATGCTTCAGCCGCTGACCAAGACGGACATCGCCGAGCAGATGGACGCGGCGTATGGCAAGTTCATCGAGGAAAACCAGGACATGGCGTTCGACTTCCCGGTTGTGATCCTGCTGGGCGAGTTTGACACAACCGGCAAGGTGCGTGCCTACTGCCATGCGTGGGCGGAAAAAACCGGCTATCCGCTCGTCATCATCCCGGATGCCGCCCATTTTTCCAACATGGACAACCCGGACG
>JAEVZE010000191.1 GCA_023392395.1 Bacillota bacterium | reverse complement strand
GGACAGCGGCGTGAAGAAGGAAGACCTCCTCGGCGCCGGCGTGGGCGTGCCCTCTTACGTGAAGTACGACGAGGGCAGGATCGTCAAGACCGTCAACCTGACCTGCCTCAACGACTTTCCGGCCAGGGATTACCTGTCGGGAAAGCTCGGGCTGCCGGTCGCGCTGGCCAACGACGCGCAGGCGGCGGCGCTGGCGGAGCACCGGCACGGCGCGGGCAGGGGCTTCCCCAACATGCTGTATTGCCCGGTGTCCACCGGCATCTCGTCGGCGGTCATCATCGATGGCAAGCTGTTCCGGGGCAGCTACGGCTGGGCGGGCGAGACTGGCCACGCGATCATCACGCCGAGCGAAGGCATCCTGTGCGGCTGCGGCAACCGGGGGTGCCTGATGTCCTATGTGTCCGGATCGATGATCGTGAAGCACGTGCAAGAAAAGCTCGCCTCCGGCGAGAAATCCATCCTGCCGGAGCTGGCCGGGGATTCCTCCCGCATCACCGCCTACACCATCCAGCAGGGCTATGACCTGAACGACCCGCTGGCCCGCTGGGCAGTGGCCCAGATGGCCAAGTACATGGCGGTATGGCTGTACAACCTGTACGTGAGCTTCAACATCAACTGCTTCGTGTTCGGCGGCGGCCTTCTGAAATTTGGCGACCGTCTGTTCCCCACCGTGCGGGCGCAGTTTGACGAGTACAATCAGAGTGATCTGCCGGTGTACTTCAAAAACGCCGAACTGACCGAGGATTTCGGCATCGTCGGCGCGATGGAGCTGCTCCGGTAAAAGGAGAACCTCGCGCATGCAGGAACCATTACGGATAAAGGCGAATACTACCGCATGAAAATAGCAGACTACCGGGTGATACGGTCCACAAGAAGGACCCTCGCCCTCGAACTCGCAAGCGACCTGACGCTTACCGTCCGCGCGCCCTACTCCCTCCCGGAGCGGGAGATCGCTCGCTTCGTTCAAGGCAAGGCGGACTGGATCGAGCGCCACCGGGAGCGTTTGAGGTCGCGGCCAGCCCTTTCGGAACCGTCGCCAGAGGAATTCAAAGCGCTGATCCGGGCGGCGCACCAGGTGATCCCGGGAAAGGTGCGCCTATGGGGCGAGCGGATGGGCCTATCCCCCACCCGCATCACCATCACGCGGGCGCGCACCCGCTACGGCAGCTGCAGCGCAAAGAACGCGGTCAGCTTCTCCTGCCGCCTGATGCAGCGGGAGGACGAGCTGATCGACTACGTGGTGGTGCACGAGCTGGCCCACATCCGCCACAAAAACCACGCTCGGGAATTCCACCAGCTGATCGAGGATACCCTGCCGGGCCACCGCGCGCTGGAAAAACGGCTACGCGGCAGGTAGAGAAAGGGGCGATTGCGTGAAGAAGCTGCTGTTTGTGATCGACTACCAGGTGGACTTTGTGTCTGGCGCGCTGGGCTTTCCCGGCGCGGAAAAACTGGACGAGGGCATCGCGCGCAAGGTGCGCGCCTACGGCTCGGGCAATGTTTACTTCACGCGGGACACCCACGCGCCGGAATACCTTTCTACGCAGGAAGGGCGCAACCTGCCCGTCGAGCACTGCTTCAAGAATTCAGACGGCTGGCAGGTGTACGGCGAAACGTTGAAAGCGCTGGAGGAAGTTCAAGCCATCGGGATCGACAAGATCGCCTTCGGCATGGCGCCGGAACAGCTGCTGGCGCTGCCTGACCCGGATGAAGTGGAATCTGTGGAGCTTGTGGGGCTTGTGTCCAACATCTGCGTGCTGTCCAACGCGGTGCTGCTCAAGAGCCGGTACCCGGAGGCGAGGGTGATCGTGGATGGGGCGCTGACCGCCAGCTTCGATCCAGCGCTGCATGACGCGACCCTCAAGGTGCTCCGGGGCATTCAAGTGGTTGTCACCTGATCACAGGGCCTGCGCATGCTGTGCGCAGGCCCTGTCTTGACGAAAGGAGGAACCCATGCCCATTGTAGGCGCATTCATCCTGCCGCACCCGCCGGTGATCCTACCGGAAGTGGGGCGCGGCCGGGAACAGGACATAGCCGCCACCATCCGCGCTTTTGAGGCTTGTGCGGAGAGGATTCGCGCACTGAATCCTGAGGTGATTGTGGTCACATCGCCCCACGCCACCGCCTATGCGGATTTCTTTCACATCTCCCCTGGCGCGGGCGCGACCGGCGATATGGCGCGCTTTGGCGCGTCGGAGGCGAAGCTGAACGTCGTATATGATCAAGCGCTGGCCCAGACAATTGCGGACGAAGCGGCAAAGAACGGCGTCCCCGCTGGCGCGAAGGGCGAACGCGACAGGACGCTGGATCACGGCACCTTTGTGCCGCTCCGGATGGTGCGCTCCGGCTGCCCGGATGCCGCGATCGTCCGGATCGGGCTGTCTGGGCTTTCGCCGCTCCATCACTACCGGTTGGGCAAGGCCATCGCGCGGGCGGTGGATTCGCTGGGTCGCAGGGCAATCCTTCTGGCCAGCGGCGACCTGTCCCACAAACTGACTGCGGACGGCCCCTACGGCTACGCGCCGGAAGGGCCTGTGTACGATGAGCGCATCACCCGCGCAATGGCAAAGGGCGACTTTCTGGACTTTCTCGCAATCCCGCCGGAACTCAACGAGGCGGCGGCCGCCTGCGGCACCGGCAGCTTCCAGATCCTGGCGGGCGTGCTGGATGGGCAGGCGGTACG
>JAEVZE010000090.1 GCA_023392395.1 Bacillota bacterium | reverse complement strand
TGGAAGAAAGGAAGATGGAATCCATGGCATTATTTGGGAAGAAAATCAAGAAGGAAGAAACCGGCTGCTGCTGCGGAAACGTGAACGAAGAATCGATGAAGGCGGCGCAGGAGGCCAAGACTTCCGGCGCGATGGTGAAGGTGCTTGGCAGCGGCTGCGCCAAGTGCAACCAGCTGGAGGCCGCGACGAAGGCGGCGCTCGGGCAGCTCGGTATGGATACAGCGATCGACCATGTGACCGATTTTGCGCAAATTGCCGCCTACGGCGTGATGTCCACGCCCGCGCTGGTGGTGGACGGCAAGGTAGTTTCCTACGGCAAGGTGCTCAGCCAGGAGGAAGTCGTCAAAATTCTTCAGAAGGTAAGGGGTTGACGCGCATGAAGGCGACCATCGACAAGCGGAAATGCGCATCCGACAACCGGATCTGCAAACCTCTCAAGGAATGCCCGGCAGGCGCAATCCAGTGGACCGAGGACGAGGACGAACCGCTCGGCTCCCGGACCGAGATCGATCCCGAGAAGTGCACCGGATGCGGAATCTGCGTGCCGCTATGCTGTGGGAATTGCATTGAATTGAGGTGAGCAAGATGGCGAACAAACAGAGCGGGATCGGCTTTTTTGAGAAGTATCTCACCGTGTGGGTCATTCTGTGCATGGCCGCGGGCGTGCTCATCGGGCGGTTCCTGCCGGGAATCCCCGCGTTCCTTGGGCGCTTTGAATACGCCAATGTGTCAATCCCCATCGCGATTCTCATCTGGCTGATGATCTACCCGATGATGCTCAAGGTGGACTTCAAGAGCATCCAAAACGTCGGCAAGAACCCCAAGGGGCTGTTTGTGACCTGGGTGACCAACTGGATCATCAAGCCCTTTACCATGTTTGGCATCGCGTGGCTCTTCTTTTACGTCGTCTTCAAGGCGCTGATCCCGGCGGACCTCGCCCAAGGCTATCTGGCGGGCGCGGTGCTGCTCGGGGCCGCGCCCTGCACGGCGATGGTGTTCGTGTGGAGCCATCTGACCAAGGGGAACCCCGCGTATACCGTCGTGCAGGTGGCGACCAACGACTTGATCATCCTGATCGCGTTCACGCCGATCGTGGCGTTCCTGCTGGGTGTGGGCGGCGTACAAATCCCGTGGGACACGCTGATTCTTTCGGTCGTGCTGTTTGTGGTCATCCCGCTGGCGGGCGGCGTGATCACCCGGACGCAGATGATCCGGCGCAAGGGCGAGGCGCACTTTCAAAATGTGTTCCTGCCCAAGTGGAACAATGTAACCGTCGCGGGGCTTCTTCTGACGCTGGTCATCATCTTCTCGTTCCAGGGGAAAGTGATCCTGGAAAACCCGCTGCACATCCTGCTAATCGCCGTCCCGCTGACGATTCAGACCTTCCTGATCTTCTTCATCGCATACTTCGCAAGCCGCGCGCTCAAACTGCCCTTTGACATCGCCGCGCCCGCAGGCATGATCGGCGCTTCGAACTTCTTTGAACTGTCGGTGGCCGTGGCGATTTCACTGTTCGGGGCATCATCGCCCGCGGCGCTTGCGACCACGGTGGGCGTTCTGACCGAGGTGCCGGTGATGCTGGCGCTGGTGAAAATCGCAAACAAAACCAAGGGATGGTTTCCGGACAAGTAATACTATTTTCAAACATAAATTACTGGTTGCGTCGGTACTTCTCGCGCGGGGCTGTGTCGCCTTCCGCTCAACGTAGCGCTGCATTTCACGCCGAAGGCGTATCCCGAAGGGTGCCTCACTCCGGCTCCTTGCCCCTCATCGAAAACTCCTCGCCGCTTTGGAGTAATTAATGTTTTACAATAGTATAAGGCAAAGGATCATCCAAGCCTGTCTAACAAAAGGAGGGCATGACATGAGAATCGTCATCATCGGAGCGGTCGCCGCCGGGACCTCCGCCGCCGCCAAGGCTCGCCGCAACAGCGAAGACGCCGAAATCGTGGTGTATGAAAAGGACAGCTTCATCTCCTATTCCGGCTGCGGCATGCCCTACTTCCTCGGCGGAGTTGTCGAAAGCGCGGAGGATCTGGCCCCGCGCGACCCCGCGTACTTCAAGAGCCGGTACAATGTGGACGTACTGATCCGGCACGAGGCGCTCTCCATCTCGCCCGCGGATAAGAGCGTCGCCGTCAAAAACCTTGCAACCGGCGAAGTGTTCACCGACCATTACGATAAGCTTGTGATCGCCACCGGCGCTCGCGCGACCGTGCCCCCGATCGAAGGCGCGGACCGGACGCACGCGTTCACCTTGCGTACCCTCGGCGACATGCACCGGATCAAATCCTTCCTGGATGCAAAGCAGCCGAAGACTGCGGCGATCGTCGGCACGGGGTTCATCGGTCTTGAAATGTGCGAAAACCTGAAGCGTCTCGGCATGGAAGTCACCCTGCTTGAGAAGCTGCCGCAGGTTACGCCGGGGCTGGATGAAGAGATGGCTTCGCATGTGCGGGATCACATCGTAAAAAGCGGTGTATCCGTGCTGACGGGCGTTGAGATTGCCAAGATCACGGATCGCGCCGTCGTGCTGGCAGACGGCCGGGAAATCATGGCGGGGTTGGTGCTGATCTCCACGGGCGTGCGCCCCAATTCGGAACTGGCGGCCGCGGCGGGAATCGAACTGGGCATCGCCGGCGCGATCCGGGTGAACCCCAGCATGCAGACCAGCATTCCGTACATCTACGCCTGCGGCGACTGCATCGAGCACTTCCATGTGGTCACCAGGAAGCCGGTCTGGCGGCCGCTGGGTTCCACCGCCAACAAGACCGGCAGGATCGCGGGCGACAGCATGACCGGAGGCGATCTCACCTTCCGGGGCGTGCTCGGGACGGGCATCTTCGGGATCTTTGGCATGACCGTGGCGCAGACCGGCCTTTCCGAGCGCGAAGCGCGGACGCAGGGGATTGACGTGGAAGTATGCCACAACATCAAGCCCAGCAAGCCGGAGTACATGCATGGCCGTGAAATGGTCATCAAGGGCATCGCCGACAAGGCGTCCGGCAGGCTGATCGGGGCGCAGATCGTGGGGTTTGAAGGCGTCGACAAGCGCATCGACGTGTTTGTCACGGCTCTCCACTTTGGCGCGAAGGCGGAGGACCTGTTCCATCTGGATCTGGCCTATGCCCCGCCGTATTCGACGACCAAGGACCCGGTGATGTACACCGGCATGATCCTGGACAACGCCATCCACCGGGGCAGGAAGCTGATGACGCCGCGGGAACTGGATCAACTGATGTCCTCCGGGGACGAATACACCCTGATCGACGCGCGGAGCGCTTCGCAGTACGAGAAAAGCCACATCGAAACCGCCGTGAGCATCCCCCACGAGAAGCTGCGGGACGCCGCCGAAGCCATGGACAAGCAGGCAGCCGTCGTTACCTACTGCAACAAGGGCACCACCGGAAACGCGGCGCAGAACATCCTGCTGGGCAAAGGCTTCAAGCGAGTCTACAACCTTTCCGGCGGAGAAAAGCAGTACAAGGCGACCAGGAAAGTATAAGCTATCCACATTATCAATGTCCGGCGCAAGGCACGAGCCGGAACGGGCGTGGCAATCTCCAAGGCGCTCGTTCCGGCTCGCGTTATCGGTCAATTCGCGGCTTGCCTGGCCTTGATGAACGCCTCCACGCAGGCGTCCACTTCCTTGGGGGACGTCCGCCAGGAGGACACGCTGATCCGGATCACGCTCTGGCCCTTCCAGAGCGCGCCACCGCACCAGCAGTCGCCGCTTTGCTGAAGCTCCCTCAGGGTGGCGCTCGTCTCCTCGGGCGTCTTGCACGCGACGAGGATCTGGTTGAACACAACGTCGTTCAATATCGTGAACCCGTTCGCGGCCAGGCGATCGGCGAAATACTTCGCGTTCTGGCAGAGCGAATCGACCAGCGCGCCGACGCCGCTTTTGCCCAAAAACTTCAGCGTCGCCCACAGTTCCACGCTCCGGGCACGTCGGGACATTTCCGGCGTGTACAGCATCCCGTCTCTGGATTGGCTGTACTGGATGTAGGAGCCGGATGCCTGCATCGCACGAATCAGTTTGGATCGCTCCCTGCACAGCACGATGCCACAGTCATAGGGGGCGTTCAGCGTCTTGTGCGCATCCGCGGACCACGAATCCGCGTTCTCAAACCCCGCGATCAGTTTGCGCTTGTCCTCCGAGGCCGCGGCCCACAGCCCGAACGCGCCATCGACATGGACCCACGCGCCCGCCCGCTTTGCCCGCTCACACAGCGCGCCCATCGGATCGAAGGCCCCGCCGTTCACGTTGCCCGCCTGTACAATCAGCAGCGTGCCATCGCCCAGCGCGGGGAGTTGTTCCGACAGGATGCGCCCCTCTCCGTCAACGGGGGCCCAGTGCAGCTGGCTCTTCCCGATGCCCAGCAGCGACAGCGCCTTGATCACCGAAGAATGCGCCTGCTCCCCCAGGACGACGCGAAGAGGCGGCGCGCCAAAGAGCCCGTCCTGATGGACGTCCCAATTTCGCCTCATCAGCAGCTCGTTTCGGGCCGCCGCCAGCGCGCACAGCGTGGCGGTGGACGAACCGCTGACAAAGCCGGCCGCGGTTCCCGTAGGCAGGCCCAATAGGTCCACAATCCACTTTTCGCACGTCTCCTCCAGCTTGGAGACCACTGGGGACATGACATACAGCGCACTGTTCTGATCCCACACGTCGGCCATCCACCGGGCGGCGAGCGCTACGGGGAAGTTGCCGCCGTTGACAAAGCCGAAGTACTGGCCCCCGCTCTGGGAAACGGCGGCCTTCGACCCGACATTGTGAAGCGCGTCCAGGATTGCGGAAGGGTCCGAAGGGCCCTCCGGCATCGGCTCATCAAACGCCTCCAGCGCCGCGACAGCCGCATCATCCGGGTACACGCGGCTATGTTCCAGGCCGTCCAGGTACGAATAGGCGCTCGCCTTCGCCTGTTCAAACAGCGCCTTTGTCGCAAGCTGTTCCCGCAGAGCCTCTTTCAATTCGTCAAACTGCATGCTTCCCACCCTTTTCCATCCCATCGCAATCCGATTATATTTTCCCTCCGCCCGTCCGTCAAGCAAAACCGCAAAACCCGGAACCGCGAGGAACATTTCCATTACTTTTTGCGCGCCGGATTCACGCCTTTTACGCCATTGCCGCGCAGGCGCGGCTGTGATATAATGCGCACTGTAATCGCGGATCACACGCCGCATATTCTCATCGCATCCATAATCATCAGGCCGGACAGAATCGATGAACAGGAAGGAAATCCGTGCGCCATGAGAATCAGCGAAGCAAAGCAGTGCATCCTCGAGCTCTACGGGAACTCTGATTGCGTGACGGCGCTGATCAGCGAGCGCGGCGTCGGCAAGACCTCCGCGTTCCAGCAATGCGCGCAGGAACTGGGCATTGGCTACATGGGACTGTATGCCGCGGCGATGGAAGGCCCGGATTTCATGGGCCTGCCGGACAAGGACCGCGAGAAGGGGATCACCCGCTACCTCGCCCCGCAATTTCTGCCTACCGTCAACGCGGTGGAGCAGGGCTTCTTCCCGCCGAAAGGCCTGTTGGTGCTGGAGGAAATCAACCGCGTGCCGACCGACACCATTTCGGTATTGTACCCGCTGCTGCTTGAGCGCCGGATCAACGGCCACAGCTTGGCACCGGGCTGGAAAATCGGCGTGACCATGAACCCCGACACGCTCAACTATTCTGTGAACTCGCTGGACGACGCGATGCTCGACCGCTTCGTCTCCATCGAGATCACGGCAAACCTCGAGGACTACACCGCCTATTCGCTCAAAAACGATCCCTGCGACGATGTGCTCGCCTACCTCACCGCGTGCCCCGACATGCTGTTGCGCATCAAAAAAGCCGCCGACAGCACCGCGACCACGAAGTCCCCGACCCCGCGCGGCTGGACGCGGACACAGCAGCTTTTAAACCATTGCTCCCTGCCGGAAAACCTGATGCAGGAGTTGATTTCAGGCATCCTCGGACCGGAAACCACCGCTTCGTTCTACGGATACCTCAAAAACCGGGCGTACGCGATCCCGTCTGCCGCCGCGCTTTTGCGCGATTACGAATCGGTGCGCGCTCAGATTGCGTGGCTGGTTCAGGGCGGCAGGCTGGACCTTCTCGGCCTCGTGCTCAAAAAGGTCGTCACTGTGCTCGACGGGAGCGACGAGCAGGCCAGGAATCTGGATGAGCTGCTCAAAGACCTGCCCGAGGAATTCCAACTATTGTTTTTCAAGGTACTTGCCGTCGAAAGGCCGGAGCTGTTCCTGGACATCGCGCAGCACACGAGCGCATTCGACGCGCTCTCGGATCAAATCCTGAGACTTCTGTCCTAGCATGGCGCCCGTTCGGGAGGAGGAACCAGCATGCGCATGCGGGACGCGGTGATGAAATTGCTGCTCAGCCAGCCTTTCTACGGGTCGCTCGCCGCAGCCATATCGCTTCGGGAAAGCACGAAAGTACAAAAGATGCAAATGACCCTGTCCCCTTCCCCGGTGCTGGAGTACAACCGGGAATGGTACGAAGGCCTGAGCGACGAGAAGGCCTTGGGCGCGCTGCTGCATGAACTTTTACACCTGCTTCTGATGCACGCGCTGCGCCGGAACGACCGCGACCCGCTTTTGTGGGCCGTGTGCTGCGACATGGCGGTCAACGAGCACATCCCGCCGGAAATGCTCCCCCCGGACGCCGCGACCATTGAAAAGATCGAACGAAGAATTGAGTACAAGCTGGAACGCGGCAAAAGTGCCGAGCGCTATTACGCGGACCTAACGAGGCTCTTGGACGATTCCTTCAGCCTGCTTCAGCGCGAGAACACGGTGACCCTGACATGCGGCGGCGTCAGCCTGTTCTCCGCCGAAATGAACCCGGACGAGGACATCCCAAAGGCGAACGAGCAGGCGCTGAGGAACGCGCTGGACGCCCTCGTCGAGGAAGGGTTTCAGACCGGCGACCTGCCGGATTCGCTGAGCGGGCTGCTTGAGCCGCCGCACCAGCGGTCCCAGATCGACTGGCGGACCATCTTCAAGCGCTTTCTGACCGGAAAGGGGCGCATGGAAACTCGGGCGACCTACAAGCGCGTCTCGCGCCGGTACGAGGGCAACCCCGGCAACAAGCGAAGCGTGGGGCTGGATGTACTGATCGCGCTGGACGAGAGCGGCTCCATCACCGACGATCAGCTGCAGACCTTCTACGTCGAACTGATGGCGGTCAACCGCATCACCAACGCGCGAATCCTGGTCACGGAGTTCGACACGGCCTGCACCCCGCCCAAGCCGGCCGCGGAGTACCGGCATGTGAAGCAGCGCACGAAGAACGGCGGAACCGACTTCCGGCCGGTTTTTGCACTTGCGGACAGCCTCAGGCTTTCGTTGGTCGTCCTCTTTACCGACGGCGAGGGCAGCGCGCCTGAGCGGGTCGATCAAAGGGTGCTCTGGGTGCTGACGAAGGGCGCAAAGCAGCCCGCGCCGTATGGATACAGCGTGACGTTTGAATAGGTTCAGTACCTCACAGGAGGCCCGCATGAGCGAACTATTGGATTATTACCTGACGGGCGGAAAGCTCCGAATCGGCAAGCGGGAAGCCGCGCTGGAACTATTGAGAAAGGACAGCGTACTGCGCCCCCTGCTCTCAGACGGCGCGGGGGAACTGAAGGCGCTTTTGTCCGAAACCGCGCGCGCGGCGGCGCAGGGCGACGATATCGTGCTTGATTTCAGCCAAATGCCCGCGCGAAAGCTCCATGGTGATCCCGCAATTCCACTTGGTGAGCTGAAGCGGCGCTACCCCAAGGCGCTCGGCGGGATGCTCTATTTCAGATGCGTCTACAGCTTCGGCATGCAAAACTATTACGTCAAGGCGGACCTGGAGGAGGACCTCATCGAGCTGCGCCCATAACGCGTCAGCGCCCCAGCTCGAACCAGAACGTGCTCCCCTCTCCCTTTTGACTTTTAACCCCATATTTTGCCCCGTGCAGTTCGAGAATCCCCTTCACGATCGAAAGGCCCAACCCCGTGCCCGCCTTGACGCGCACATGGTTTTGCGCCTTGTAGTAGCGCTCCCAGATCCGTGGCAGGTCTTCCCCGGCGATGCCCTCGCCGTGGTCGCTGATTTCGACCCGTACCGCACCCTCGAGCCCCTTCACCAGCACATAGACCGTCCCGTCTGAACCAATGTAGTTCATGGCGTTTCCGATCAGGTTGTACAGCACCTGGTCGATCCTGCGCTCGTCGGCCCGCGCCGTTTGCCCCGGCTCGATCTCCGCGTGAAAATGGTAGCCCTCGCGCGAGAATAGCGGCTCAAACCTGGACATCACGCGCTCGACGGCGCTGCTTACGTCCATCTCCTTCACATTAAGCGCCATGCCGCCGGACTGCACCTGGCTGAGCGCGAGGATGTCGTTCACCAGCTCGGTCAGCCGGTCGGCTTCGGAGGCGATGACGGCGAGGTGCGCCTCTCGCTTGATTTTGTTGTCCCCGCTGATGTCGCGGATCAGTTCGGCGTACGCCTTGATCATCGTGAGTGGCGTTCTTAAATCGTGGGACACATTGGCGATCAGATCGCGCCTGAGGCCCTCCACCTTGCCCAGCTCGCGGCTGGCGTAGGTCAGGGTGTCTGACAGCTTGTCCAGCTCGGAGCAGAACCCCTTGTCAAACGACTCGGGAAATTTGCCTTGCGCCAGGGCCTCCGCCTGCTTTGTGATCGCCGTGACGGGCCGGGTAAACCTGCGCGCGATCAAAAACGCGACCACCAACCCCATCAGAAGCGCGACGATGCTTACATACAGAAGCTGATTGCGCAGGATTCCGATCGTCACGTTGAGCGGGTCCAGCGGCGTGGAGATGTAGAGTACCGCGTCGTCCAGCCGGACGCCCAGCACCAGCGTCTTCGCGTCCGAGGTCTCCGACCCCAGCGTATACGTTACGCGCCCGTCCACGCTCTGGTTCAACTTTTCAATGAAGTCCGCGTAATCCGAGGGCAGGGCGAACATCATCATGCCGCGGCCTCTGCCAATGTTCGTACCCATGCCCATGCGCTCGCCCCGGCGCGCGCTCATATGTTCGTCTGTGGAGTAGGTCACGACGCCGTTTGCGTCGATCACGTACACGAGGATGCTGTTGCTCAAGGCCGCCCGATCCAGCTGTCCCTCGAAATCCGATGCTTCGCGCGCCGCCGCCAGTTCGTCGGCCACGCGCTCCAGTTCCCGCGTCATCATGCCTTCGTAGAGTCCTTGCAGGAACACCGTCTGCAAGAGCCACAGGATACACAATATCGCCGCCGCCAGCAGCGTGAAGTACAAAAACAGCTTGAAGCCGATGGAATGCCTGTCAAACTTCAAACTTGTATCCCACCCCTCTGAGCGTGACGATGTGGTCGCGGTACGCCCCGAGGTTCCCGCGCAAAAGCTTCACCTGCGCGTCCACGGTGCGGTCGTCGCCGTAGTAGTCGTAGCCCCACACGGCGGCGAGGATTTGCTCGCGGGTCAGCGCAATCCCCCGGTTCTGGGCGAGATAGACCAGCAGCTCATATTCCTTGGGCGTCAGATCAGCCTTCTGGCCGTCCACGGTGACGCTGTGGCCGAGCGTATCGATCTTGAGGCCGCCAAACGACAACACGCCCGCGCCGTCGTCCTTCTTCGCGCCACCCGCCGCGGCTTGGTGGCGCCTTACGATCACGTTCACGCGCGCCATCAGTTCCTTGGGCGAGAAGGGTTTGACCACGTAGTCGTCCGCGCCCATCTCAAACCCGAACAGCTTGTCGTACTCCTCGCCGCGCGCGCTGAGCATCAGGACCGGGATGTCCTTCTCCTTGCGGATCTGCTTGGACGCCGAGAACCCGTCCAGGCGCGGCATCATCGCGTCCATGATCACGATGTCGTAATCGTGCTCACGGCACATCTCCACCGCCTGCATGCCGTCCCTAGCCTCATCGGCTTCGTAGCCCTCAAACTCCACGTACTCGCGAATGACCGCGCGGATGCCGGCCTCATCGTCCACGATCAGTACCTTCATGGCGTACCGCCTTCCATGTTCCAAGGAATGATGAGGAAATTATAGCATGAACCGGGATTTCGGGCAATGCGGCGGATCATCATCAAAGGGCGGGACGGGGTCTTCCCCGTCCCGCCCTTTGGGTTTATTTTACCGTCTTACCTGCGGCCACCCATGCCGCCCATACCGCCCTGCATCCGGCCCATGCCGTTCTGGTTCTGGTTCTGGTTATTGCCCTGGCCGAAGCCCTTGCCATCCATGCAAAATCCGCCGAACATGCCCTTGCCCATACCCATGCCATCGATGCCCGCGGCGCGCAGGGTGCTGTTCATCGTCTGGCGCGCCTGCTGCATCGTCGTGATGGCGGCCTGAATGGCCGAGTTGGTGCTGGAATTCTGGGCGATCTTGGTCCACAGGTCGCTGCCGTCCTGGGCGCTCAGCGCATCCGCCTGCGCCTGAGTCAGCTGACCCGCGTCCGCAAGCGCCTGCATGGCGGTCTTGCGTTCGTCGCCGGTCTTGGCGTTCGCCTCATAGAACGCTTTGTACTGGTCGGCAGTCCAGCTGGACTGGTCGAGTTCGTTCAAAGATTTCTGCGCGGTGCGCTGCGCGGCGTAGGTATCCACGTCGGCCTGGGCCACAACGCCCGCGGTCACCAGATCGGCCAGGACCTTGTCCTCAACCTGCTCGTACAGTGCCAGAGCGCTGTCGTAGGCGGTCTTCTGCTCGTCGGTGAGCGAACTGGTATTCAGACCATACCCGCCCATTCCGTAGCCGTTTCCGCCGCGGCCGAACATGCGCCCCTGAACCGTCGTGTTCGTCGTCGTATCCGCCGTGGCCGTCGTGGTGTCCGAAGCCGCCGCGGGCTCCTGGGTTGCGGCCTCCGCCATTGCGAGAACCGGAATCGCCACCGCCAGCACCAGCGCAAGTAGCGCCGCGCCCCATTTCATCCTCTTGTTGGTGTTTTGATTGGTCATGATTTCCATCTCCTTATCCATATTCTGTCTTGTCCTCTTCTCTCTTGTGGACGAATTCAGTATAGAGCCGCTGTGCGCAAAGCGCGTGAAAGCCTCTCGCAAGTTGTGTGAAACCGCCGTTCATACGGATTGCCAAAAAAACGTCTCGTCCCTGGCGGGCTCCAGAAAGAAACAGGCCTTTCGCGCCTTTGCGAAAAGCCTGTCGAAACATCCCTGCCGGCGTATCAGCTGCTGGCGCTCGTATAGCGCCGGAGTCCGCGCTTCCATAAAAAGATCAGCGCCGGGAAGAACACCGCGGGGGCCAGGAATACCCAAACCGCATACGTCAGGGTCATCCGCCCGATCAGGTACAGGGTGGGCATGTTGGTCACAAAAAGAATGGGGAGGAAGAACATGCCGATCCTGCGGATGGGCTCGGAGTAGATCGCCATGGGCATGTTGTTGAAGTCCCAGGAACGGTCCGAAAGCTCCGTGATGGACGTGGATTTGACAAACCAGAACGAGAGCGCCTGGGGAATCATGAAAATGGAGTACATCACCAGAGTACTACTCAGAATGACGCCCAGAAGCCCCAGTAGGTTCAGCGCGTTCACCGGGATGCCCAGCCGCCGCCACGCGGTGATCAGCATGATCAGCCCGGCGGTAAGGTTGGGGATGGGCAGCGCGAAATTCATCCGCCGAAGCGAGACTGTGAACAGAAGCGATAGCGGCTTGGTCAGGTACATGTCCAGCGTACCGTTGTTGACAAGGCCCGACAGCGAAAACAGGTTCTCCATCAAGATGCCCGTATAGATCGCGACCATGATCGTATACACGCCCGTGTACAGCATAATCTGATCCGGGCTCATCCCGCCGATGTTCCCCCCGACGCTGAACGCAAACAGCACATACACAAGCTTTGAAAGCAGAAACACGATCTCCATCGTCAGGCTGGCGTAGAAGTTCGCCCTGTACTCCATAAAGCCGATCAGGTTGTTCTTGGCGAACACGCCGTAGATTTGGAAATAGTGTCCGGCGCGCCTGAATTTCTCCGCCATCCCGCATCCTCCGCTCCACATGCGTCAGCCCCCGGCCGCGATGTGCTTTTTCAATCCGGCCTTCCAGCAGAAGTGGCTGGCCGCCCAGAGCGTGGCAATCCAAAAAACCTGGCACAGCATCCCGGATAGGATCTCACCATTTAGCAGGCGTCCGTTCAGGATGCTCACCGGGAAGAACACCGTGTATTCAAAGGGCAGGAACCGGACCACCGAGCGGATCCCCGCGCCCATCATGTCCAGCGGAAAGATGCCCCCGCCCAGCAGGAAGCTGCCCTGCCGCATGGCGATGAACACGCCCCACACCTCCGTCATCACGAACGCCAGAGAGCTGACGATGTAAAACACAAAAAAGTGGATGACCAGCCCCATGAGAACCGCGGCGAAAAACAAGAGGATTGTCAGCGGGTCGCGCTGGACGCTCCACGTTTCGCCCAGGCTTAAGATCAGGACCAGAGACAGGGCCGAACCCGCCAGAAGCTGCGTCAGTTTCTCGCCGAGGAACGCCATAAACCGGAAGAGGGCGTAGTTGACCGGCTGGGCCAGGAACTTGTTCAGCCCGCCCAGCTTGATGTCGTCCGCGATCTCCCGTTCAAATCCTGTGGCCACCAGCTTGGACACGATGCCCGAGAACACCGTGTAGGCGATCAATTGCTGATAGGTATACCCACCCACGACGGCCTGGGCGGTGCCTTTGAACACAGCGGTCCACAAAAAGTATTGCACGAGGATCACGACCAGCGTGCCCAAAATGCCCATGAAGAAGTCCATCCGGTACTCCATGGACTTTTGCAGCGACAGGGAAAAGGCGGCGGTGTACTTGCGGATGGCCTGCAACTCAATTCCCCACCTTTTCATACCAATGTAAGACATGGATGCATTCAAAGCGGCGAGGGCTTTTCGATGCAGGGCACGGAGCCGGAGCGAATCGTAGCAGCGCTACGTTGAGCGGAGAGCGACACCGCCCTGCGCGAAAAGAACCGGAGCGACGATGCATCAATGTTTGGAATTGGTATTATACAATTCTTCAATGCCCCGCTCCAGCGGCAGCTCCTCGACGGTGAAGTCGGTCACGGCGTATTGGGACAATAGAAGGCTTGCGTACTCCCCCACCTTTTCCCGCTCTACCTCAATCACGAGGCTGTCCCCGTCAAAGGACGCCACGTTCCCAAACTGTTCAAAATGGCCGCCCTCGACCGGCGATGCGAACTTCAGGCGGACGACCTTCCGGGAATTGATCCGGTCCCGGATCGCGTTAAGCTCCCCGTCGTAGATGAGGTTTCCCTGGCTGATGATGATCGTTTTTTTGCAGAGCTCCTCCACGTCCGCCATGTAGTGGCTGGTCAGGATCATGGTGGCCCCGGTCTCCCGGTTATAGAACTGCAGGAATTCGCGGATCTTCCTCTGGGAGGTGAAGTCGAGACCTATCGTGGGCTCGTCCAGGTAGATGACCTTCGGGTTGTGCAACAGGCACGCGATGAGCTCCATCTTCATCCGCTCGCCCAGCGACAGCCTGCGCACCTGAACGCTCATCAGGTCCTTCACGTCCAGGTAGTCCGCAAGCTCTGAAACGGTCTTTTTGTACTGCGCGTCGTCCACCTGGTAGATGCACTTGTTCAGGTAAAAGGATTCGTTGGCCGGCAAGTCCCACCACAGCTGGCTCTTTTGACCCATCACGATGGAGAACTGGCGCTTGAATTCGTTCTTCCGCTCCCATGGAACGCAGCCGAGCACGCTCGCTTCCCCCGACGATGGGAAGAGGATGCCCGCGAGCATTTTCAGGGTCGTGGTTTTGCCCGCGCCGTTGGGCCCCAGA
>JAEVZE010000088.1 GCA_023392395.1 Bacillota bacterium | reverse complement strand
CCACGCGCCCGCACGGGGCGCGACCTCGATGCGCCGAAATCCCTCGGACTTTTTATAAGTTTCAAGCCACGCGCCCGCACGGGGCGCGACGCCCAGATCTGGTTGACCTCTTCCGTCAAATCGCGGTTTCAAGCCACGCGCCCGCACGGGGCGCGACACTTGTAGCATGTCTTGGTATCGCCCAGGTATCTGTTTCAAGCCACGCGCCCGCACGGGGCGCGACGCCTCTTGTGTCCGGGTCCCAGCGTCCGCTCCGGGTTTCAAGCCACGCGCCCGCACGGGGCGCGACATGGAGCCGTCCACGACCAGCCCCGCGTCGCGTTGTTTCAAGCCACGCGCCCGCACGGGGCGCGACAGTCCGCGACATACAGTCGTCCGGACGGATCGGTTGTTTCAAGCCACGCGCCCGCACGGGGCGCGACAGTACCCCCCAAAAAGTGAGCAACGGCAACGCTTTCAGAGGTGCGTTGCGCGAACCCCCTCCTTTCTTACGCCGGCGGGAGATAGAAAACGGGCTGAAGAGCACCTGGATGGAGCAATGCCGCCATCGCGAAACGGCCTGAGAATTCATGATCGCTTCCGGTTCGCGGAAGCGGTCATCGCCTTCATCCGGGACATTGTCTTGGTCAGAAGGTACGCAGTCGCGGTTAGTCTGCCCAATGCCTCATCCGCTTCATCCAGGTCACCATGGCGGTCAGAAGGATGGCAATCGCCTCCAGTCCGCACGGCGCTCCATCCGCTTCGGCGGGTGCTTCGTGGTGAACGAAGTTATTTGCCTGTTTTCGGCCCATGAAGCTACTGGATCAGCAGGCCTTCGGGGTCATAGGCCTGTCTTGCGCCCACGTGCTCCACCCGCCGCTTCCAGTTGTCGCCCAGGAAGTAGTAGCGCAGGCTGTCGGTGCCGGGATTGATGATCGCCTCCAGTTTATGCCGCAGCGTGGCAAGCTGAACGGGATCGACCACGCACTCGAACACAGAAAACTGAACGCGCTGGCCGTAGTTGACGCACTGCTTGGCGACCTGGCGCAGGCGCTGCCTGCCCTGGGACGACGTGGTGTCCACGTCGTAGGTGACCAGCACCATCATAATAGCATTTCCTCCCTATTTGCACAAGAAGGCGGGATAGGCGTCCAGATCGCCCCGGATGGTTCGCGCCATCAAGAGCGCCTGCACGTGCGGGATGAGGCCGACGGCGATCTTTTCCTTGAGATACGGGTGCAGGACCTCCTCACGCTTTCGGGCCTGCCAGGCTGAGAGGACGGCCTTGCGGGTTTCGTCGTCCATTCGGACGCTGTCTGGCTGGCGGGTGTCGAAGCCCTTGCCGGACACCTGCTTCAGGTTGATCAGCGTCAGCGCCAGCCGGTCGGCCAGGTAGGGCCGCAGCTCCTCCATCAGGTCCAGCGCCAGGCCGGGCCTTCCGGGGCGGTCGCGGTGCAGGAAGCCTACGGCGGGGTCCAGACCCACGGTTTCCAGCGCGGAACGCACGTCGCTGGCCAGGAGCGCGTAGAGGAAGGAGAGCAGCGCGTTGACGCGATCCCGGGGCGGGTAGCGGTTGCGGCCGTCGAAGCGGAAATCCTCCTTCTGGGCTAAGATCAGCTGGTCGAACACGGAGAAATAGGTTCGGGCGGCCTCGCCCTCCACGCCGCGCAATTGATCCAGATCGTCGGCGCGGTACAGGCGTGCGAGCTGCAGGGCCATCTTGTCGATCGCACCCTGGACATCCGCCATGCCTTCGCCGCCATGGTCGCGCTTTGCGCGCTGCAGCACGTGCCGGGCGTTGGCGACCTTGCCAAAGATGCAGCATCGGGCGTAATTGAGGCTTCCGGAGGGGCTGTCCGCCAGGCGGTACTGGTGGCGGCGCAACAGCACGTTGCCGGAGGTTTCTCCCACCACCCGCGCCAGAAAGCGACCGTTTTCGGTCATGAAGACCAGGGCGACGTCGCGCTCGGCGCACAGTTGCATCAGCGCGGGGCTCGCGCCCTGATGGCCGTAGCACACCACGCCCTCCAGGTTGTGGATCGGGATGCGGAACCGGTCCTCCTCGCCCTCCCGGACGACGACGTTTTCGCCGTCCCGGCCCAGGTATGCATCCGGCGTGGTGACGTACAGCGTGTTGAGCAGCTTCCTCAAGCTTTGTTCCCTCCTTCCGGCGCGTCCACGTCCTTCATATACTCCACGTAATACCGCTCTACCGGCCCGCGTCCGGCGATCTCGGGCACGCACAGGTCCATCATGGAGCAAAGCTTGCAGCCGCGGGAGAGCGGGGGAGGCGTGACGCCGGACTGGAAGACCTCCCGCATCCGCTGGCACAGGGTAACGACCTTCTCCCGTAGCGCTGCGTCGAAGGCGACGGAAAGCCGGTGTCGGGTCTTGCCGTAGTACATATCGCCGGAGGGGATGGCGATGCCATGCATCTCCTCCAGGCACATGGCCTGAGCACAGAGCTGCACGGTATCGCGCTCGTCGGATTTGGGCGCGCCGACCTTGTATTCCACCGGAGTCGGAGCCCACAAGCCCTTTCGGCGGGGGAGCGGGATGCCCCGGGCGGGATCCACGCAGGCGGTGAATTCCACCACGTCCGCGACGCCCCGGAGGCCAAGGACCAGCGAGGTCAGCCGTACTGAGCGCAGCACCACCCGGTCCCCGCGCTTCTCCCCGAGGAACGGATCGTCCGCCCGCTCGTGGAGGAAGCGCCCTTCCGCCGTCCGCACGTTCTCCTTCCATTGGCATTCCAGATGGATCAGCGCCCACTGCCGGGGGCAGAAGGCGAAGTGCTGGATGCCTGACAGTGGGAGAAGGTCGTCCTCATCGTCCGCGTTCACAGCTTTTCTAGGATGGAGACACCAGAGGGCAGGTCCTCGGCGCGCACCGTCACCAGGTAGTCCTCAAAGCTCCGGGCTGGCTGGGTTCCGTCCGTGCGCTTTGCCGTCACCAGCTTGAAGAGCGAACTTGCGGGCGCGTTGCCCAGCTTGGATTCGTGCTTGATGACGATCAGCTTCCGGGTGGCCATCACGCCGCGGGCGGCGCTGCGGTCGTGGTCAAACATGTTCGTCAGGGCCTGCCAGAGGAGCTCGAGGTCGTCGTCCGAGAACCCGGTCTTTTCCGCCAGCGGCGCGGAGACGAAGCCCTCCATGCGGTACAGGCCGTAGGGTACGATGAACTTGCGGCCCATGGTCCGCTCCTTTTCGGCGTCCTTCAGGTTGGTCACCGACATGCGGGTGATGGACACCTCCTGCTGCAGGATCGGGTCCACACTGCGGCCAAAGCCCAACTGCACTGGCCCGCGCACTTGGCCGCAGTTGACCTCGGTGGTCATGACCGCACCAAAAGCACGGATGTCGTAGAAGTTTTGGCACATAAAGGCGGTGACCGCCTTGGCCTTTTCGACTTCCTTGGGCAGCTTCTTGGACTCGGGCTTCAGATCCAGCGCCTTGTAGGCCAGCAGGTGCTGGTCGTTGAGCACCGCGCCCTCGGTCACGTAGATCCGGTAGCCCTCCTCGCCGCCCTTGACCAGCTCCACGTAGTTGCGAACCTTGCGCTTGATGCACACGTCGGTGATCAGGCCGTAGTTGGTCTCCGGGTCGATGCGGGGCATGTTGCCCGCGTCCGGGTCGCCGTTGGGGTTGCCGTTGCTCACATCGAAGTAGAGTACGAACTCGTAGCGGTTCTCAATTGCCATTGTTTTCTTCCTCCTTCTCGCCTTCGGGCTTCTTCTGGTAAAGAGCTTGCCGCTGATGGTAGTAGCCCAGGATGAAATTGCCCTGCTGCTCGATGTCCAGCCGCGCCGGGAAGGTTTCGACTCCGCCCAATACGTCCTGAATGCGCAGGTCGCTGACAAAGCCGTAGTCGCTCTTGCGGATGTGGTGCTGCGCCAGGCGGATCAGGATCGGGAACACTGCCCCGGGCGAGGCCGAGGCTGTGGCGAAGTAGCTGTCCCGGATGGTGGTGTTGATGCCGGGGTTGGCGTCCTGCTGCGCTTTTTCCAGCACCGCGAACAGCCGGCCCAGCCGGTAGCCGGTGTCGGTGGATTGATTGAGGCTCATCGTCAGACACTCCTCCTCTGTATTTCTCAGGATGCGGGCCTTGCGCGCCAGCACGGCCTTGATCATGGAAACGCGGGCGTAGTTGACCGGGTTCAGCGGATTGCCCCGCGCGTCCTTCCCGCCGTCGCCCGCGCGGATGCGGTCCAGCAGCGCCGCGTATACGCCCTCCGGGTACAGGCCGCCGGTGAAGATGGCGCGCATCAGGCCTCCGGTCAGCGCGTCCGGCAGCCTGTCCACATCGCCCAGGGCCGCCATCTGGGTCAGCAGGGAGGGCAGGTCCAGATACTCCTTCTGGGACTCAAACTGCCGGACGAGCGCCATGTCCTGGTAGTGCTGCGAGATCCTTTGCACCAGGTTCCCGAAGGAATCCTGATGCCAGAAGCGCACAGACAGCCGGGAGTTGTTGGGCGCAAGGCCCAGGATGTAGGTCTTGACGTTCGGCGGGAAGCCCAGCAGGCTCTCGTCGACGCGCGCGCCTCGGCCCACCCGCGTCAGGATGTCGCTGAGCTTTTTGCGCGCCTCGTCCGGCTCCCCGGTCTTGTCGTCCGCATCAAAGCTGCGGCTCAGCAAGGCGTACATCAGCGGCTCCGCCTTGGGCGCCTCCGCCCAGAACACCGTGGTCGCGTCGCCCAGCTGCACGCGGTGCTTGCGGTCGTCAAGCAGCCAGTTGAGCGCTGCCACGTAGCCGCGGGCGGCGTCCACCGAAACGGGGGCGTTGACGCTCTGCTCCTTGC
>JAEVZE010000010.1 GCA_023392395.1 Bacillota bacterium | reverse complement strand
GCCCATACTTTGAGCAAATCGCAATCGATGGGCGCGAAGTGGACGTAACGAGCAGCCCCTGCGAGCGCATCGTGTTCTACTCCAACATTCAGTGGGAAGAAGGCCGCTGCGTCAGCGGCCGGGACCTGACCCATGTGCATTATCGGATGAGTGAAAAAGAGCGCTACCTCCGCGTCGAGCTGATCGACGGGTTCGGGCGGCGCGCTTGGTCCAGTCCTGTTAGAGTGTAAAAGGCGTTGAAAAACCACGATGGTTTTTCAACGCGAAGGAAGAAAATAGCGTGAGCCTGAAATTCTGCGGAATTTCCGGGCGGCTCCCTGACTTGTGGTATTGTTTTATGCCACCAGTTCGGAAACTGGTGGCATAAAACACGTTCCCGGCGCACAGGTCGCCGGGAACGATTGTTGTTCTGCAGTGCGTGCCAATAATCGATAGGGGAGCGGCTCACAGCCGCTCCCCTTTTTTCGGGAAATCAAAGTTCCCGCCGGTTCTCGAATGCCTTGGACAGCGTCACCTCGTCGGTGTACTCCAACTCACCGCCCACCGGCACTCCGTGAGCGATCCGCGTCACCCGCACCAGGGGCTTCGCCAGCCGCGCGATGTAGGCGGCGGTTGCCTCGCCCTCGATATCGGGGTTGGTGGCCAGCACGACCTCCTTGATTTCGCCCGAGGCCAGCCTGGTCATCAGCTCCCGGATTCGGATGTCATCCGGACCCACGCCGTCCATCGGCGAGATCACGCCGTGCAGCACATGGTAGAGGCCGCTGAAGTCGCGCATGCGCTCCATTGCGGCCACGTCCCTGGGATCCTTGACCACGCACAGAATCGTCCGGTCCCGGGCGGGATCGGCGCAGCGCTTGCAGGGGTCCTGGTCGGTATAGTCACCGCAGACGGGGCAGAAGTGCACCTGCTTTTTGCCGTTAAAGATCGAGACGGCCAGCTCGCGCACCTGATCTTCCGGCAGCGCGATGATGTGATAGGCCAGCCGAGCCGCGGTCTTGCGGCCGACGCCCGGCAGCCGTGACAGTTGATTGACCAATTTTGCGATGGGTTCGATGTCGTTCATTTAAAACAGACCCGGCATGTTGAGGCCGCCGGTCATCTTGCCCATTTCGCGCTCGATGGTCTCGGCCGCCTGGCGCAGCGCCTCGTTGACCGCCGCGATCACCAGGTCCTGCAGCATTTCCACATCTTCGGGGTCCACCGCCTCGGGCTTGATGGTGAGCGCGAGCAGTTCCTTTTTGCCGTTGACCTTGACAGTCACCATGCCGCCGCCTGCCGACGCCTCAAATTCGCGCGCGTCCAGCGCGGCCTGCATTTCGGTCATCTGCTGCTGCAGCTTCTGCGCCTGGCGCGCCAATTGCTGCATGTTGCCGCCGCCCATCATTCCCGGAAATCCGCCACGTGCCATACTCCGTCCTCCTGAAAACATTCTTCTATTCATTATACACGATCGGGGGGCGATTGTAAACGAAAAGCAGATGGAAACGCCGCTTCGAATTGCCGTCTGGACTGCCTTTTCTTTCCATTGCGCCTCGAAACCTGAACACTGAGCGAATATTTATGCAAAGGGCAAGTATATTTTTGAGAAAATTGTGCTTGTGGTCAGGGGAAGAACACAAGATTTCAAATGTATGTGGCTGTCTTTCTTTGCGCGAAAAAAATTCTGGCAGTTATCAATGCGGAGGTGCGGTCCGATGCGCCGTTTGCCAGCAAAATCCTGCCGTTTATGGCGACGAATAAATTGACAAGCACATATCCTAGATGTATAATAGCAGTTATTCGGTTGTGGTGTATAGGCGGGAGGTAGCCCATGAGTGCACGGTTTGCAATGTACGCGCTAAAGCGGCTGGGCATGGCGGTTCTGACGATCTTTTTGGTTATCATGATCACCTTTTTCACAATGCACGCGATCCCGGCCAGCCCGTTCAGTTCGGAGAAGGCCAAGTCCAACGCGACGATCGCGGCGCTCGAAGCCAAATATGGCTTTGACAAGCCCCTGGGCGTTCAGTTTCTGAACTATGTGAAGAACGTGATGGTCCTCGATTTCGGCCTGTCCACGGCGTGGGTCGGGAGCACGGTGTTTGATCTGATCAAATCCGGCTTTTACTATTCCGCAATGATTGGGATCAGCGCTGCGCTGTTTGCGATCATTCTGGGCATCATTCTGGGCGCCATTGCCGCGCTCACACGGGGGCGATGGCCCGATAAAATTGTGCAGGTGGTGACCACAGCGCTGGTGTCGATGCCCTCCTTCGTGATGGCGACGGTGCTGCTGCTGGTCATCTCCTTGCAACTGCGCTGGCTGCCCAGCATGGGCAATCAGCCGGGCGGTTTGGTACTGCCAATCATCTCGCTGAGCCTATATCCGATGGCCTACATCACCAGGCTTGAGCGCAGCAGCATGCTGGACGTGCTGGGGCAGGATTACATCCGCACCGCGCGGGCCAAGGGCCTTAGGAACAACAAGGTGATCTTCAAGCATGCGTTGAAGAATGCGCTCAGCCCGGTTTTGACCTACGCGGGCCCGATGATCGCCTACATCCTGACGGGCAGCATGGTGGTGGAGAACATCTTCTCGGTGCCGGGCCTGGGGCGGCTGTTCGTCAACAGCATGCTGCGTACCGACTACATGATGGTGATGGGCGTGACGATCTTCCTGGCGATCCTGATCATCATGCTCAACTTCCTGACGGACGTGCTCTACAAGGTCATGGATCCCCGAATTGATTTGCGGTAAGGTGGACGATATGCGAATGGACAGTACCATCAAGAAAAGCCCGCTCAGCCTTCAGCTGGACCCCAACCTGTTTCAGGAGGCTTCCGAAGAGGAGAAGGCGCAGCAGGTCATCACCCGCGAATCGGTCTCCTTCATGCGGGACGCGCTCCGGCGGCTCAGCCACAACAAGATGTCGATGGCCTGCGTGGTCATCCTGGTCGTCGTGACGCTGATCGCCTTCATTCTGCCGGCGATCTACCCCTACAGCTACTCCCAGCAAGACGTGACCGCGCAGTACCTTTCGCCGTTTCAATACTCCCAGAAGGAGCAGGTCAAGATCTCGCAGGGGGTTAGCATATTCCCGCACGTCATGGGCACTGACTCCCTGGGGCGCGACTACGCCAGCCGCGTGATCTTCGGTACCCGAATTTCTCTCCTGGTCGGCTTCGTGTCGGCGATCATTGTGGTCATTATCGGCATCATCTACGGATCTGTCTCCGGCTACTTCGGCGGCAAGGTGGACATGATCATGATGCGCATCGTGGACGTCATCTACGCGCTGCCGGACGTATTGATCGTGATCCTTTTGTCCGTAGTCTTGAAGGACATTATCAGCGCGTCCAAAAACGCGTTCGTCATGCAAATCGGTGCCGGCATGGTCAGCATCTTCATCGTATTTGGCCTTCTGTACTGGGTGGGCATGGCGCGGCAGGTTCGCGGCCAGATCCTGTCCATCAAGGAGCAGGAATACGTACTGGCCTCCCGGTCCATCGGCGCAACGCCCTCCCGCATCATCAGAAAGCATATGATCCCCAACTGCGTGTCGGTCATCATCATCACCGCCGCCATGCAGATCCCCTCGGCCATCTTCACCGAGAGCTTCCTCTCGTTCCTGGGCCTGGGCGTGTCGGTCCCGATGCCTTCTCTTGGATCCCTGGCTTCGGACGCGCGCAGCGGCTTGGTCTCCTATCCGTACCTTCTGATCTTCCCTGCGCTGTCCATCTTCCTGATCGTGCTTTCGTTCAACCTCTTGGGCAACGGACTGCGCGATGCTTTCGACCCGAAACTTCGGTCTTAAGGAGGGGGAAGCGCGATGAATCTTTTAGAAGTTAAAAACCTCTGTACCTCCTTCTTCACCCCGTCGGGCGAGGTAAAGGCGGTCAACAACGTATCCTTTAACCTCTCGAAGGGCACGGTGCTGGGCATCGTAGGCGAATCGGGCAGCGGCAAGTCGGTGACCGCCTATTCGGTCCTGCAGATCCTGACCCATCCCGGCCGCATCGTCAGCGGCAGCATCAAGCTGGAGGGCAAGGAACTGGTGGGCGCCTCCGACGAGGAGATGCGCAAGGTCCGCGGCAACAAGATCGGCATCATCTTCCAGGACCCGATGACCAGCCTCAACCCGGTATTCACCGTCGGCAACCAGCTGATGGAGGCCATCCTGCTG
>JAEVZE010000450.1 GCA_023392395.1 Bacillota bacterium | reverse complement strand
CTCTCATGCGGCGGGGGCGGGTTGCCCCGCCCCCGCCGCGTAACCGTCAGACCCTATAGATTAATATTAGTAGTTGTACTTCTCCACGTTGTCCGGGCCAAAGGTCAGCGCCTTGCCCATCAGAAGCTCCAGGCCGCCATCGTCCTTGTTGAGCACGAAGTTCTTGTCGCCCAGCTTGCTCGCAAACACCGCGCCCTCTTTGGGTTCGAGCTTGCCGTCCAGCAGCGCGACCGCGGCTTCAACCGACAGGTAGCCCAGGTCGTTGACATCCCACAGAACGCCGTACTTCAGCGGGTTGCTCTCGTCCAAGATGTAGTCCACAAGGCCCATCGGGGTGGCCAGGCCGGTCAGAACCACCTGCGGTTTGTCGCCGACAACGGCGTTCCAGGCGGCGGCGAGCGCCGGGGTGGACATGGAGGAGGTGCCGATGACGGCGTTGATCTGGGAGCCGTCCTTCGCGCCGCCGGATTTGGCGATGGCTTCGTTGGCGGCGTTCTGCGCGGCGGTCTCATCGGAGCCCGGCGTCCAGATGTCCGGCCCGAGGTAGCCGACTTCGTCACACTTGACGGTGATCCAGGGATAGGTCTCCTTCAGGTACGCTTCGATGGCCAGGATCCACTCGTTCTGGTTGACGTCGAGGCCCGAGCCGGAGATCAGCGCCAGGCGCGCGCCCTGGTCGGGGCCGAAGCCGTATTCCTTGAGGCCATTGGCGATGACGTCCACCAGCGCGACGCCGATGTCCTTGGCGGTCGCCTGGTTGATGTAGAACTCGCGGGCGTCGGACACGGTGTCCGCGTCAAACGTCAGCACCTTGATGCCCTTTTCCTTGAACTGGCGCAGCGTGGGGGCGATGCCCTCCGCGTCGCACGGGGAAACGACGATGGCGTCGAAATCGGCGGACAGCCAGCCGGTCAGGATCTCGACCTGCTTGGCGTTGGTGGCTTCGGACTGGTTCGGGCCGTCGTACACCAGCTCGATGCCCAGTTCGTCGGCAGCCTTCTGGGCGCCCACATAGCAACCATCGAAGTAGTTCTCACCCTTGAACTTCGGGAGCATGCCGATCTTGTACCCTTCGGCGGACGCAACGCTCGCGAGCAGGGTGACCGCCATCATGGCGATCAGCAGCAGGGCTACCAGTTTCTTCATGGTGCATACCTCCACTTTCTTACTCACCCCATGCCGGGCTTGTCCTCCGGCATGCGTATGACTATCCTTGGGCCTTCTGGGCAGCGAGCAGCCGTGCCTTGCCCTTGGCCTTGAGGTCGTGCCGGCTGATGATTTCAAAGGTGATGAGGCTGACGAGCAGCACGATGCCCAGGATGATCTTCTGCTGCGTCTGCGGCAGCAGCACCACGTTCATGCCGCCCTTCAGGATGCCGATAATGACCACGCCCAGGATCGTGCCCGGGATCGTGCCGCGCCCGCCGTTCATGTCGGCCCCGCCCAGCACGCACGCGATGATGACCTGCATCAGGTAGGGATCGGCCGAGTCAAACTGGATGGTCGAAAACCGGCCGGACAGCACCAGCCCCGCGATGGCGAACACCACGCCCGCCATCATGTAGGTGCGGAATTTGGTGCCCACGGTGTCAATGCCCGAAAAGCGGGTCGCGTTTTCGTTGAGGCCGATCGCGTACAGCGTGCGGCCGTAGGTCGAGCGCGACAGAATGAGGTGGAAGGCGGCCGCGAGAATCAAAAACACCCACAGCTGCGTGATGATGCCGAGAATTTCCCCGGACCCCATGAACAGCGCGATCGACGTCGCGGCCACGTTGGTGCCGTAGCCGGTGCCCAGCACCGCGCCCTCGGTAATGCCCTTGAACAGGTACATGGTGGCCAGCGTGGAGATCAGCGGCGGCAGCCGGAGCTTTGCGATCATAAAACCGTTGAACGAGCCGCATAGAGCGCCGATGATCAGCGCCACAAGAAGCCCCAGCACCGGGTTCGTCGCGTGCGCCACCATGCCGCCGATGGACGCGGACAGGGTCAACGTGGTGCACATCGAGAAGTCGATGCCGCCCATGATGATCAGCGTCGTCAGCGGCAGCGCCATAATGCCAATTTCCGTGGTCAGCTTGACGGTGTCGATGATCGTCGCCACCGAAAAGAACTGCGCGTTGACCAGCCCGAACGCCAGATACAGGATGGCGCAGACCGCGAGCAGCGCCATGTTGTAGGTGAACTTGAACTTTCTCTTTCCCATGGCTCAGCCCTCCGCTCTGGCAGGCGCGGCCTTTTTCCGGAAGCCATGAAGCCCCATGTCCCGGATGCCGCTCACCACGATGGCCGACACGATGATGACGCCGGTGAAAAGGTCCGTCCAGTAGGTGTTCACGCCCAGCTGCGTCAGCGCGGGCGAGATGATCGCAAGCAGCAGCGCGCCCAGCGCCGTTCCGTACACGTTGCCCGATCCGCCGATGGCGCTGGTGCCGCCCACGACCACCGCCGCGATGACCTTCATTTCCAGGTTGTTGCCCACAGTGCAGGTGACGCGCGTGCCCTGGGTGGCGAGGATAGTGGCGCTGAAGCCGAGCAGCGCGCCCGCGATCATGTAGGCGATGATGAGCGTCCTGTCCACGTTGATGCCCGCGTAGATCGCGCCCCGCTTGTTGTTGCCGATCGCGTAGAGCCGTTTGACAAATCTGGAATACTTGAAAAACAGCACGGACGCGGCCAGAAGGATCAGCCCGATCACAACCGACACGGGGACGTACCCGCCGAACAGGTTCGCTTTGAACGTAAACCACGTCCAGTTGGAGCGCAGGTTGTAGATCGAGCCTTCCAGCAGCCACAACAGCGCGCCGTAGTAGATCTGCGTCGTCGCCAGCGTGATGACCATCGACGGGATCTTGAACTTCGCCATCATCCACGCGTTGAAGCCGCACAGGATCGCGCCGACCACCATGCCCACCGGCAGGAACGCATACACCGGAATGCTCTTGTCGATCTTGCTGACGGCCGCCATCACGATGGCGATCACCGAAATCACCGCGCCGAAGGAGATGTCGATGTTGCCGGTGATGATGATCATCGTCATGCCGATGCCGGCGATGAACAGGTAGCTGAACACGCGGCCGACGTTCATGATGTTCTGAACGCTGTAAAAGCCGTTCGTCCCGCCCGCGAAGAAATAGAGTAAAAAGAGAATCGCAATCACCAGCACGGACAAAAAGCCTTCGGTGGTCAACCTGCGCCGGGGCGCCCTGACGAATCCATCCATCTGCCAATCCCAGCCTTCCACTCAGGATTTGCGGCTCACGCTTTGCTTTGTTGGATCAGGCTTCGGTTTCCAGCGCGACCTTGAGGATCTTCTCCTGCGTGGCCTCGCCCCGGCTGAACTCGGCCATGATGCGGCCCGAATTCATCACGTAGATGCGGTCGCACATGCCCAGAAGTTCCGGCAGCTCCGAACTGATCAGCAGGATCGAAAGCCCCTTCTTGACCAGTTCCCCGATGATCCGGTGGATTTCGGCCTTCGCGCCGACGTCGACGCCGCGGGTCGGCTCGTCCAGGATCATGAGCTTCGGGCCCAGCGCCGTCGCCTTGGCCACCGATACCTTCTGCTGGTTGCCGCCCGACAGGTTCTCCACGATGAAATCCGAACCCGGCGCCTTGATGTCAAAGGCCCGGATCGCCTCCTCGCCCATCTCCCGCTCGCGGGCAAAGGCGATCAGACCTCGTTTAGATACGCGCCCAAGCTGCGGCAGCGTCACGTTCTTCTGGATGTCCATGCCCAGCACCAGCCCGTACTTGGCGCGGTCCTCCGACACGTAGACAATGCCCTCCGACATCGCCGTGCGGTAGTTGTCGATCCTGACTTCTCGCCCATCGATGCGGATCGTACCCCGGTCGATGCGGGTAAACCCGCAAATCGCCTGCGCAAGCTCGGTGCGGCCCGCGCCCGCCAGTCCGCTGAGGCCCACGATCTCGCCCTTTCGGACGCTCAAGCTGATGTCGTGGAGTAGCCCCGCCTGCTCGATGTGCTCAAGCTCGATCTCCACGCCGCCGATCTCCACTTCGGCTTTGGGGTAATAGGACGTGACCGACCGGCCGACCATGTCGGCGACCAGCCTGTCCTTGTTGGTGTCCGGGACGTTCTGGCAGGAGATGAATTCGCCGTCCCGGATGACCGTCACGCGGTCGCAGATTTCAAAGATCTCCTCGAGCCGGTGGCTGATGTAGACGATCGACACGCCCTCCGCCTTGAGGTTTCGGATGATCTCAAACAGCGCGACCACCTCGCGCTCCGTAAGGGAGGCCGTCGGCTCGTCCATGATCAGGATGCGGGCCTTGAACGTCAGCGCCTTCGCGATTTCCACGAGCTGCTTTTGCGCCATGCCGATGTCTTTGACCTTCGCGTTCAGATCCATCGACACATTCATCCGGCGGAAGATCGCCTGCACCTTGCTCTGCATCGCGCGGTGATCCAGCACCGGCAGGAAGCCCAGCGCTTTTTTCGTCACCTCGTGGTTCAGATACATGTTTTCCAGGATCGTCATCTCGCCGAACAGGCTCGTCTCCTGATACATGATCGCGATGCCCTTTTCAAAGGCGTCGTTGGGGTTTTCAATGTCCACCTGCTGCCCCGCCACCTGGATGGTGCCGCTGTCGGGCTTGTAGACGCCGGTGACCACCTTCATCAGGGTGGACTTGCCCGCGCCGTTCTCGCCGCAAATCGCGTGCACTTCGCCCTCCCGGATGGAAAAGGACATGTCCTTCAGGGCATGCACGCCGGGGAAGCTCTTGTTGATGCCGTCGAGAACCAGAATGTCACGCATCCCAATCACCCTTTTTGTCCAAAATGGGTGGCTTCGTCAAAGAACGCGAGAATGTTTTCCACCGGGGTGTCCGGCTGGATGTTGTGCGCGGGCGCCAGGATGAAGCGCGCCTTTTCCCCGCCGACCGATAAGAGCCTTCGCACTTCGCGCCGCACGTCCTCCTCGGCGCCGAACGGCAGGATGCCCTGCACGTCCATGCCGCCGAAGTACCCCAGCGCGTCCCCGTAGGTGGCGTTCAGGCCGGAATATTCCATGCCGTCGGCCGCGGGCTGCATGGGGTTGAGAAAATCCAGGCCAATTTCGATGTACTCAACGATCAGCGGGCGGATCGCGCCGCAGGAATGATAGGCAATTTTGATTTGAGGGTTCCTAGCCCGGAATTGTTCGAACATCTTTTGGTAGCGGGGCTTGAAGTACCTGCGCCACAGCGCGGGAGAGATCATCAGCCCCTTCTGGGTGCCGAAATCGTCGCCCGCCCAGATCATGTCCACGCCCATGTCGATCATCTGAAGGCCGCAGGCCGTTGAGAAGTCGGCGATTTTGTCCAGCAGCGGCTCGATGTACTCCTCCCCGCCGCACAGGTCCATCAGGAATTTTTCAAGGCCCACCAGGTTCCAGGCCAGCTCAAACAGGCAGGCCTCAAGGTCGCCGACCAGGCCGTATTCCGCCCCGTATGTCTGAACTTCCGACAGCGCCAGCGTCCAGCGC
>JAEVZE010000386.1 GCA_023392395.1 Bacillota bacterium | reverse complement strand
CTTGCTTTTTTCTTTTGTGCGGGGTCAAGGGGGCTCAGCCCCCTTGCAGGGTCCGGGGCGGAGCCCCGGCGTCTCTCTCGCTTCTCCCCGCTCTACTTCGTCAGCAGGTCGTAAGCCGCCTTGAGCTGCGCGTCCTTTTCCAGGTCGGGATCGCCGCCCACCGCGACGGTGGCCTTCACCACCACGTCCGGCTCAATGCCCACGCCGTGGATCGAACGTCCCTTGGGCGTGTAATAGGTTGCGGTGGTCAGCTGCATGCCCGCGCCATCGGTGCGGAAGGGCAGCATGGTCTGCACGATGCCCTTGCCGTAGGTCTTCTCGCCCACGATCTTGGCCGCGCCGTAGTCCTGCAGCGAACCCGCCAGGATTTCAGATGCGCTGGCCGACATGCCGTTGACCAGCACCGCCATCGGCACATCCCATCGGCTGCTTTCTTCGGAGTAGTACTCCTCCCGCGCGCCGCTGCGGTCCTGGGTGTAGACGACCAGCCCCGCCGGCAGCAGCTGATCCGCGATCTTGACCACGTCGGTCAGAAGGCCGCCGGGGTTGGAGCGGATGTCGATGATCAGGCCCTTGACGTTCTGTTGCTTCAGGTCGTTCATCGCCGAGATAAAGCCGGTGGCGTCGTCACCGATGAACTCGTAGATCATAATGTAGCCGATGTTGCCGGGCAGCACCTGATGGGTCACGCGCTGCATGGTGATTGTCCGGGGCTTGAGCGAGAGGGTCTGCACCTTCTGGCCCCTTCGAAGCGTCAATTCCAGCGCGTCGCCGCTGAAGTCGCGAATCATCTGGATGGCCTGGTCCATCTGGCGCGCGTCCTTCGCGCCCACAGGCTCTCCGTTCACGGCCAGCACGACATCGCCGGGCTTGACGCCTGCTTCGATGGCCGGCGAATCCTCAAAGATGCGCAGCACCACCAGCATGCCATCCTTGTCGGCGGAGAGCAAAAGCCCCACGCCTTCATAGACGCCTTGGCTTCTCTCGGCCATCTGCTGCATTTCTTCGGTGGTGTAGTAGAAGGTGTACGGATCGCCGACGCTTGACAGCATGCCGCGCACCGCGCCCAGCACCAATTTGTCCTCGTCCAGTTCCTTGTAGTAGTCGCTCTCCAAGATGCCGCGCACCTCGTCCAGGCGGCGGTATCGCTCGATCATCTGATATTCTTCCTGCGACACCACCACCGAGCCGCTGGACTGCTCCTGAGTGGGCAGCACGCCGCCGGAGATGCGCAACGTAATGGCCGACGAAACGCCGGCCACGACCACCACAATCCAAAGAACCGAAAGCCAAACGATTGCCCGCTTGCCCATGAAAGCCTCCAGGAAACAGGATCGAGACATCCTATGCGGGTCCGTCCCCTTAAAAGCATCCCTCGCCCGGTTCGGCGGGAATTTTCGCCGCAGGCCGAACGGAGTCTGTTTGTTCGTCCTGCGGCGAAAAAGCCTGGGCGTGGGTGTGATGCATCAAGGTCAGATCCGATTCTTGTGCTCCCCGGTCTTGCCAAGCAGCATCATCATCTTGAAGGTGACTGCATCGTCAAAGGAGCGCAGGTCCAGGCCGATGATCCGCTGCACCTTATCCAGACGATAGACCAGCGTGTTTCGGTGGATGTAGATCTGCCGCGCGGTCTCCGAGAGGTTCAAGCTGTTCTCGAAGAACTTCTCGATGGTGTGCAGCATCTCCTCATTGAACAGCCGCGCGGTCTTGCGGTTGAACATGAGCAGGTTGTACTTCTGGCTCATCTCCGGGGAGATATCGGCAAGGAAGCGCTCCAAGAGGAGCTTGCGGTAGACGAACACATGGTTGTCCGGCCGGTATACGCGGCCCACGTCGATGGCCTTGCGCGCCTCGCGGAAGGATTCGGAGAGCTGCGACAACGACTTCTTGGGCTCGCCGATGCCAATGTGCACCGGGTAGCTGGTCTCGCTGATGAAGGTAGACTCGATCGCCTGACCCAGCTGTTCCAGTTCCTCAAAGTCCTCCTGCTCTTCAATCTGCTTGATCAGGACGACGGTGTGCCGGTCGATCTCGACGATGGAGTCTCCGCCGGCCTCGGGTGCGACGTTCTCCAAGATGTTCAGCGTCGTCTCGGTGTCCACGTTGGACAGGTGCAAAAGCACCACGCAGCGGTTCTTCTCCAGCGGGATGGTGTGTTCCATCGCCAGCGATTCCAGCTCCGCGCCCTCGACCTCCTCCCTGAGGATGCACCGAAGCGACTGTTCACGGTCGGCGTGCGGCAGGTCCACCTTGGTCAGCATGTTGATCATTTCGGCGCACAGGATCGCGCAGTTGCTCACGTCCTGGGAGTCGCCGGGCAGGCACAGAAACAGCGGGTGGGAACCCTCCGTGCCAATCAGCGTGAAGCCGCCGTAGATCAGCGGCGCGGTGGGGTTCTGGCGCAGCGCTTCCGGCAGCGTGAACTCACGGTTGTTGTCTTCGGGCAGAATGACCTGACCGTTGTTGTCCAGCAGCATGACGTTCATGCTGATTTTCGAAAGCAGGCTTGAGATCTTCGCGATAACGCGATGGTCCAGATACATTGTTATTCCTCCCGTTCGGCTGGCCGGACGACCGACTATACCATATATAGTATATCCGCCGCAAGCGGATAAGACAATATCGTCTTACCACCTGCGGCGGAAAATTAATCAACAAATAACGCCCGTGACGCTTCACAGCGCCGCTGGAACCCCTCAGCGGTTGAGGATGGTGTTGAAGGTCTCCGCGTCGAAGAAGTGCAGCCGGTTGGCGTCGAAGGCAACCTTGATCTTGTCGCCGCCGCGCGCGGTGGAGCGCGGGTCAACGCGGGCGATGATGTTGTCT
>JAEVZE010000381.1 GCA_023392395.1 Bacillota bacterium | reverse complement strand
ATCAGCTGCTTTACAAACTTTTCTTCGATGTGCTTGACGGCGTCCATCCGGAAGCCTTCCACGCGCAGCTCGCTGACCAACCAAAGCGCCCAGCGCTTGACTTCCTCCACCGCGTACTCATTGTGGTAGTCGATGTCCGCGCTCATCAGGTAGTCGTAGTTGCCCTTTTCGCCGTCCACGTCCTCGGCCCATACCTTGCCCTCGCCGTAGACCTTGAAGATGGCGTTGCGCTTTGACAATTCGTCCCGGTCGACGGCGCTGAAGTGGGTGTAGTTCCACTTGAAGCCGGAGTACTGATTCCCGCGCCCCGGGAAGACGAAGCTGGTCCAGCCCTCGATATCAAACGGATGGGACAGCTCGCGGTTCCGGTCATTGGGATCGACCTCGATGGCGAGAAACTTTTCCGTTGCGTCGGCCCCGGCCTTGTGGTTGAGCACCACGTCCGCGATCACCCGGATTCCCTGCCGGTGGGATTCCTCGATGGCCTGGATCAACTGCGCTTTCGTGCCGTACTTGGTGCGCACGGTGCCCTTCTGGTCGAACTCGCCCAGATCGTACAAATCGTACACATCATAACCTACGCTGTTTTGCTGCGCGCCCTTGGCGCAGGGCGGAATCCACACCGCGCCGATGCCGACTTTTTTAAGCGCTCCGGCCTCGTTTTTCAGCCGGTTCCAGTGTTCGCCGTCGTTTTCGATGTTCCACTCAAAGAACTGCATGATGGAAAGATTGTCCATCTTTTCGCCTCCGTAACGCGCGACGGGGGAAATTTCAAACCGCGCAATCATTATATCTCCGCTCCGGCGGCAAATCAACCAGACGCGCGGGGCGCTGGGGGATCCTGCCGTTGACTTCGCCCGTCCAACCCTATATCATGGAACGGGGCGATCCCCCTGGAGGTATGACGCATGGTTTTCCGGCGAATCCGGTGGGCGCTCGCGATGCTGGGCATTTTGCTCCTCATCGCGTGTGGGCTGTTCTTTTTGTCAAAATCCAGAAGCTTCCAGGTCTTTGGAAAGCTTGTGACCCGCGTTGAGACGGATCAAAAGCGCATCGCGCTGACCATCGACGACGGGCCGACGGAGCGCACGGGGGCGATCCTCTCTACGCTGAAGGAACTGGACATCCCCGCCACGTTCTTTGTGTGCGGGAACTCCCTTGAGGACCGCCCGGAGGACGCCAAGGCGATCGTTCAGGCCGGGCACGCCCTCGGAAACCACACCTACAGCCATCAAAGGATGGTGCTGGTCTCCTATGAATTCTGCAAGCAAGAAATTGAGGACACCAACCGCCTGATCCGCGAGGCCGGATACAACGGGACGATTTACTTCCGGCCGCCCAACTTCAAGCGGCTGTTCGTGCTGCCCTGGTATTTGCATAACGCCGGGATCACCACGGTGCTCGCGGACGTGGAGCCGGAGACGGCGCTGGGGTTTGACGCGCCCTCGCAGGACCTGGCGGTTTACATGGTAGAGCACGCGAGCGGGGGCTCCATCCTGCTGGCGCACGCGATGTACAACGAAAACTCGCTGGAGGCCATCCGGCTGGCGGTCCCGCAGCTCAAGGCGCAGGGGTATACGTTTATCACGGTGGATCAGCTGATCGAAGGGGAGGCTTCCTGATGGACGAACGAGCGGCGGCATTTTGGCGAACATTCCTCAGGGGGACCGGACGGGACGAGGCCCTCGAGCCCTACGAGTGCTTCCACTTTCACATCAACCGGGAGGGCGCGGACGCGCTGCTTCAATTGGTGCTGGACGGCAAAAAGCGCGCCACCAGCAGCAGCGTGGAAGGTTGCCGACTACAGGGCCAGCGCCCGCCGCAGCCCGGCGATCTGAGCGTAGTCACCGACTGGACGGGAAGACCCCATTGCGTGATCGAGACCCAAACCGTGCAAATTCTGCCCTTCCGGGACGTGTCCTTCGATCTGGCCGCCCTTGAGGGCGAGGACGAGAGCCTGGCTTCCTGGCGGGAGGGTCACCAGCGCTTCTTCACCGCGGAGGGCGCGCTTTTGGGATACCGGTTCTCGCAGGAGATGCCGGTGGCATTTGAGACCTTTCAGGTGGTGTACCGGGACTGATCTTACCTTGCCGTGACCTCAAGCCGATATCTCCCCCGTGCCTTCCAATCGTTTCCGGCGACCTGTGCGCCGGAAACGTACTTTCAGGCACCAGTGCGGACACTGATGTCTGAAAGACCACCTTTCGCCAGCGGGCCGCCCGAAAATTCCGAAGAATTTCAGGCCCGCGCGGGCCTCTTTATCGCACTGAAAAGCCACAAAGCGGATTTTCTGCGCTCAGACTGTCAAAAAAGTCCCCCGTCAGGTTACAATCGTTTCCGGCGGCATGTACGCCGGAAACGGTTTCTTCCATCAGTGCACACACTGGTGGAAGAAACAACACCACAAGTCAGGAAGCCGTCCGAAATTCGTGGGAATTTCAGGCTTCCGAAGCCTCTTCCTTTCGCGTCAAAAAAACCGTGAGGGTTTTTTGACGCCCTGCTTTACCCAACCAAATACGTCTCCACGCACACGCTACCCTCGGCGGTGAGCTGGATGACCACGCTCCGACCTCCGCCCGGGATGTCGAAGGTGTGCCGGACCCAGGCTTCGGCGGCGCCCAGCGAAAACCTCGCGGTCTGGCCGCCTGCGGTCGCGATCAGCGTTCCGCCGGATGCGCCCGCATACGCCTTGAACTGCACGGTCAGCTGCTTCCCGGCGCACAGACTTGGATCGAACACGGTCAGCTTCGAGCCGCCCGCCACCCATCCGGAGGAGAGGCCGGACAGCGCGCTGTGCACCCAGGTTCCGTCTTCCGGGAGCTCGACGAACGTATAATACCCGTTGTCCGTGACAAAACGGGGCACCCCCTGCTTCAGCACGGCGGCGTACAGTAGATCGCTGTCCAGCACCAGGTATTTGGGCGTCCCGATCATCCTGACGGCCCGGGTCGCCCAGTAGCTTCGGGGCAAAAAAGGCTGGCAGACGCCGCCCGCGCCGGTGTTTGCCAGCAGGTCGTCCAATTCGACGGCGCGCAGTTGCGCGCGCGTCCGGGCCTCCAGCGCGGTGGCCGGGTTCCAAAAGAATTGGCCGTCCCCCGCCACGTACAACGCGTCCTGCCCGTCCATCCACGTCGCCGCCTGGCGCGCGTCGGCCGCCCACTCGGGGTCCTCGTTGTGGCGCATCAGGTCATACCCGGCGAAATTGTTGACCAGCATGAACACGGCGAGCGCGCTCAGCGCCCAGCGCCTAAACTGCTTCGTCCAGCCGGTGGTTGCCAAAGCGTAGCCGCCCGCGAGGATCCCGCCAATGGCAAACAATTGAAACAGCGTCTTGGGATCGGTCAGCGGCCAGTCGCCGGTTACGAAGGCCAGCGCCAGCGCGTCCACCGTGTGATTCCGGCCGCTGAGCAGCGCGCCGGGCGTGAAGGCGACGGACGCGGCGATCAATAGCGCCAGCATCGCCGCCGCCCTGCGGTTCAGCCGGAAGCCGTCCAGCCTTGGCGACAGCGAAAGCGCCAGCAACGCGGGCGCGAGGAACGAAAAGTACCGCGTGTGCACCCGGGCGGCGAAGGGCAGCCCGCTGTACTCGCTGATGGAGACCGCGTAGCATGTGCCCAGAATCATCGCGGCGGCGACGCAGATTATGGCGGCGGCAAGGCCCCGTTCGCCCCGGTCCAGCCGCCCATAGCCCGCAACCGGCAAAATCGCGGGAAAGGCGAGCAGCGCCAGCGGCAGAAAGTACAGGTACAGTAGCGATCCCTGCAGCGCCTGCAAGGCCGTGCCCCAGGTCAAAAGAGGGGTCTGGCTCTGGTAGATGCTCTTCCAGGAATAGTCTATGCACAGTTTGAGCCCGATCAGCCGGTTCAGCCCGATCACGCCCGCGAAGGCGGCCACCGACGCCAGCGCCTGGGTGAGCGCGCCCTCCTCACGCCGGGCGGCGCGGATGAACAACAGCGCGCAAAACACTCCGCCCAGCGCCGCGTAACCGGGCTTGGCCATGTAGCAAAGCCCGGAGGCCAGCGCCGCCAGCGCCGCGCCGCCCGCCGTACCTTGATCGCCCAGCGCCCGGTAGATCAGCCACAGCGCGGTCAGGGCCAGCGGGTAGCAAAGGCTCTCCGCCATCAGGATCTGGGATATCGCAAAGTCGCTCATGGCCAAGGTCAGAGCCGCCACAAGAAATGCCTTATGCCGGTCTTGTGTTACATCCCGCGCCAGCAGCCAGGCGGGGATGACCGAAAGGCTGATCGCTGCCGCGTTTAAAAGCTGCGCAGAGCGGTAGAAATCCACCCACCCGTACAACGCGCGAAGCGGCGAAAGGAAGAGCGGGTACAGGAGGCTGTCGTAGGTCAGCGGCTGGCCTCGCAGCGCAACCCAGCCGTCCAGGACGCTCCTGGACAGATTGATATAGAGCGATTCGTCGGGCATGATGATCGGGTTTTGCGTCATCATGACCGCCAGCAGAAAGCGGACCGCCGTGGACGCCGCCCACAGCGCCGCGATCCACGCCCACGCGGGCAGCCGCGCGCCGGTTTGTGCCATTGTTTTCTCCTCCCGCCGGGCGGCATGCCGGATAATCGCCAGACAACCGCGCCACAATCCGAAATGGCGGCGCAACGCGCCGCCATTTCATCGTTCATCTCAAACCATGAGCCTCAAAAGATCCGGGTTCGCTATGGCAGGTCAGGTGGGTGTATAAGCCGGACCCGTCGGGCCAACTTCGCCTTGCGGGCCCTGCGGGCCGACAGGGCCGGCCGGGCCTTGCACGCCTTGCGGGCCGGTCGCGCCCGTTGCGCCAGCCGCACCC